>NZ_JACAXC010000015.1:0-69241 GCF_013391535.1 Acinetobacter sp. SwsAc4 | reverse complement strand
TGTTCCACTTTAGATATTTGTTTAAGATGAGATGTAACTCATTGAAATGTGTCATCATATTCGTCGTCAGAAAACAAGTATTATGCCATTATTTCAATGAGTTGTCTTTTTTTGTCGTGTACAAAGACTATTTAATTAAAATTATTAAGAAAATTAATAATGCTATCCCTAATCCTATCATTATAAACTTTTTTGATGATGGATCCTCACCATTCCAACCATGTTTATATATGTTTCGTTCAAGCTTTTCTGATGAAAAACTAATTATATCGGGAAACCTAAAGGCAGCTTTTTTTATTCTTTCAATCTTTGAAACAACATCTTGGCCCACTTGAAAGTTAAATTTTGGATTAACATTTTTTAAAAACTCTAAATCGTCTTGGCTTGGTAAACTAATCTCTTTTAGATCACTAAGAACTTGAATATATGTTAACGTTACAGTCCGCTCTTCAATATCTTTTCCACAACGTATTGAAAGACTAAATATATTATCAAACTTATTCTTAATAATTTGTGAGAATCCAAATTGAGGAGATTTAAACTTATCTAGCAACTCTTCAGGTATACCAACTTCAAACTCTTTGGCTACTTCTTTGACATTAAATTTTTTATAAAAATCAATTAATGACATTTTTTCATTCGTTAATGAATTAACAACCCACAACTTTCCGTTCTGATTAATATCAGGTAAAACCCAAAAAGTCTTACTCATTAACTTTTACCTTTTCAGTAATATCAATTAAAGCTCTAGAAAAATACATATTGAAAGTATATTTATCTAACATACTAATAGGATGAATACCTGTAATACGTTCATAATAATTACCTAGTATATTTTTAGCGTATGTTTCCAGCTCATCAATATGTTGTTTTAATTCACTTTTTAAAAATTCCTCTTGTTTATCAACATCAACTCCGCCCAATAGTATATCTACTTTATTCAAAAAAATATGACATGCTTTATTTAAATGAAAATCAGGTATATTTTCACCCAACCATTTTAAGTCATCTTTAACTCTTTGCTTTTGTGCTATTGGGGCATCTAATAATTTTTTTACGTCAATCAAATAAAAGATAATATCCGAATCTTTACAAGCATCCTTCCAATTACCTAACTCTCGTTGATCTTCCTCCCCCCCAACATTTTTACATTTCTTTAAAGTAAAGTTAATTTTATCATTAGGCAAAGCATAACTTAGCTTAAATGTATCAAGTTTTTCAATACCACGTGTTTGATTATGCTCTTCAGATATTTTATTACCTCTTAACATATCAAACATTGCATTCTTGCCACTAGCGGTTGCTCCAATAATGGCAATATTTTTTCCTCTCCACCACTCTTTTGCTGTTTTTAAAGTCTGTGGCAACACCAGAATTATATTCTTAATTACAGTGGCTGTTATAAATTTTGAATACCATGCCATAACACTCTCACCCTTGAATATAAAAAGTAATTAATTTAAAAATAAAAATATCTTATTAATATCATAAAATTATACAACAAAATAATCTATTTAATAATACTAAATTACATGTCCATGAATAAATTTAAGGCCACATAAAGTGGCTTATAATATGCAAACGTAACAACATAAAGTATAAAGTTCCCTCTCCTTTCAGGAGAGGGTTAGGGAAAAGTGGGTTTCAACTTAAGACAAATATTCCATAAGTCCTCCAACACCACATCCGTCTGATTCAAGACATCATGATTCCAATACCGCACCACGCTTAAATCCAAAGCCTCTAAAAACTTAGTTCGTTCAGCATCATATTCAATCACATCATCTCTACCATGCTGACTACCATCTAGCTCAATGACCAAACCCAACTCATGGCAGTAAAAATCCACAATATAGGGTTTGATCACATGCTGTCTGCGAAATTTAAGATTCATAAATCGTTTAGCACGAAGTAATTGCCACATGAGATGTTCTGCATCAGTAGCATTGCTTCTCATAGTTTTGGCGAATTCTAATAATTGTGGGTCTAGTTTCATTTTTTATTTTCCATTTAGATTACCCTCACCCCAACCCTCTCCCAAAGGGAGAGGGAGTATCCTTTGTGAATTTGATAGTTATTCGATACACAACGTTCCCCCTCCTTTCAGGAGAGGGTTAGGGAGAGGTACTTTTAAAAGCTTACAAAGCCCCATGCCCCAACAACATCTCCACCCCACTCACCTTTTTCATATACTTTAAACGCTCCTTTTCCCACTTGACCTGCTGCTTTAACTCAGCACAGTCCACGTCTATGGCTTTATAAACATCACTTATATGCATATGTTCCGCTTTTATTTTCTTCGCCAACTGAAAAGAATCCAAAATCTCATCAATTTGACTTTCAAGCTGCTGACTCTGTGCCTCCAGAGCCAGTTTATAAAACTTCACCTGCTCTGCTGATAACTCTTTCGCCCCTACACCTTTATTTTGTTCAAGCTGTAATTGAAATTTGAGTAAATAAAATAAATCTTGCTGTTCATATGCTTGACTTGCCTGTTGAAATAACTCAGTTTTTTCTGCTTTCTTGGTCTCGTCTTGCTCACGGTCAGGATGAATCATCGCAGCAATCTTTAAATAGACTGTTTTGAGTGACTGTGCTGCCATCTGCTCAGCTTGTTCACGTTTTTCTTGTTGTCTCAGTTGTTTGGCCTGCTCACGTACTTGTTGCTGCTCAGCAGCATATTGTTCAAAATCATCTTCTTCCAATTCTATATTTTGATCAAAGTTTTCATTAAGTTCGAACTTAACTGACTGTACTTTTTTATTCTTTTTCGATGATTGCTGTGCATGTTGCTGATAAAAGATATCAATCTGCTTCACTAGCTTTAATTGTTCTTCATTCAACATTTGTGAGCGTTTCAACATTCGGGCAAGTTGGGCAATTTTTTCATCCAGTTGCTGCATATCCGCTTTGGAAAACTCATGGCTGTGTAACATATTCCAAAGTTGTTCTAACTGCTGAAATAATATTTCATGGAGTTCGCTATACACGGGTAAAAATTTTTGCCGTGTATGTTGCTGAATTTCAGCTTGGGCATTTTGCCACATGCTAAGGCTAATTTTTTGCTGTTCAATTTTATCAATCAGGCGGTTCAGCTTTTTCTGCTGCGCAGACGGCTCAGCCTTTTGTTGTAAACTAACTTTGAGATCAAAGGACATGCTCATTCACCTAAAAATTTTAAAAACCCTAGCAATAATCAAATATTAAAAGTAGTGCTTTGCCAAAGCTATTTACATCAACTTTTTTAATCCACTATAGCAGTCAAGAAATCACTCGATTACGTCCTTGCTGCTTCGCCATATACAAATTTTTATCTGCACGACGAATCGCATCATTCATATCAGTATCATCTAACTGGACTACACTTACCCCAATACTTAAACTGATGCTGTGATCTACAATAATTTGTTCTTGCTCAATCGTAGATCGGATTTTCTCTGCCAATATCGCAGCTCCATCCAATGAAGTAGCAGGCAACAAGGCAATAAACTCTTCGCCACCTAAGCGCGCAACGAAATCAGTAATCCGTAAAGCAGTTGGAAGAATTTCTGCAACACGCTGCAATACCTGATCACCTGTTTCATGTCCAAAGGTATCATTCACCTTTTTAAAGAAATCGATATCCATTAATAGCACTGCATAAGTCTGTTGTGTACGCGACATTTGAGTAAATAGATAGGATAAATAATCATTGAAAGCACGGCGATTATGTAAACCTGTAAGTGCATCATAACGCGCAATATGAGCTAACTCGACATTGGCAACTTGTAGTTCGTGCGTACGTTCTGCAACTTTTTGCTCAAGTGTGGCATTGGCATCTTGAAGTTGATGCTTCTGAGTAAGCAAGGTATCGGTCATGCTTTGCAACGACTGAGATAAGCCCCGAATCTCACGAATACTGGTTTGAGCTTCAAATTGAATATCTTCTTGCCCTTTTTCTACGGCATGCGCTGAATCTGCTAATAATTCAATCGGGCGGCTAAACTTATTCGCCAATTTATAAGTAAGTAGCAACAGCAATAATGACAAAATAAAGCCCAGAGCTAATATTTTATGTTGCAGTGATTTCACTTCTGCTAAAGCAATCGAAATGGGCTGACGAATAATCACGTGCCAACCTAAATTGCTCTTAGTTTGCGAAAGCACAGGGACATCTGTAGTTAAATACTGTTGTTTTTCATTCCAATTATGCAAAAAATAATGTCCACGATTTGCCTGAAATGCAGGAGGCTGAACTTGTCCAATGCTTTTAAAGGGATATAGAATTTCACCATGCTGATTGACAATAAATACCTCAATACCTCGTTGTGCAGAATTTTCTGACAATGAACTGCTTAATACATGACTCGCCCAACTCCAATCTGCATGTGCAGCCAAAACGCCTTTAATTTTCTGTGTCGATGGATCATAAATTGGCGTAGCGAAATCAATAAACCGTAATGGTTCATTAGGATTAATCGCTTTAATTTTCTTGGCCAGTAAAACAGCTTTATGTACATCGCCTAGATAGACTTGATTTACACCATGAATAAACCACGGGCGTTCTGAAACATCTGCCCCTTCTAGTAAATGATTAGCTGCAACGACCACTTGCCCCTGAGTATTGGCGATTCCTAACCAAGCATAATATTTATAAGACTTTTTGACTTGCTCAAGTTGTTGCTGTACTCGCGGGTTATGAAAATCAGCTTCAGCAAAAAATGGAGATTGGCTTAATAACACCATTTCTCGCTCTCGTTCTGTAAGCGAGTTTGCCAAGGTATTGCTGATACTTTTCGCTGCAATATATAAGGTCTGACCGCTGGTTTGACTTATTTGCGCCGAAGCAGTCTTACCAATATATAAAGTAATACATAGTCCAAACATAAAAGACATCCCTGCGAACAGGACCAGTAGTCGATTACGAAAGGAATCTATGCGAAATATATTCATTTGCATCCTAATAGCAAATCACTTTTTAAACTCAGCAATATATCAAAGATCTTTTATGAATTATTAAGTCAAAGTAACGAATGTACTTGGAAAAATACTAAATCCGATGAAAATAGACTCAAGTTCTATTACCCAAGCTTAAGCTGTAATTTTCGGTTGCAATAACGCATTCATATTTAAGAATTTAATTCTCAAAGTATAATAAATGGTGCTATTTTTAAGAAAAATGCACCACTTTTCACCAAAATTACAATTTACTTTCTAAATTGGTGCGTTTTTTGCTTTATATTTTATCAAATTGAGTTGTTCAACGACAGCTTAAGTTTTTAGATTTACTAAATCTATTTTGGTGCAAAAAACGAATCAAATGTTTGCATCGAAATTAAATTTAGCACTTTTTTTGAGCACCACTATGCAAAACGTAGATCTATTTTTCTTACTGCTCGGTGCAGTACTCGTATTGGCAATGCATGCAGGTTTTGCATTTCTTGAGCTTGGTACAGTCCGCCACAAAAACCAAGTCAATGCGCTCAGTAAAATTCTGACCGATTTTGCGATTTCAGCAATCGCTTATTTCTTTGTCGGTTACTGGATTGCATACGGACAAAACTTTTTCCATGCAGGAAGCACTTTAGCGGCTGACCATGGGTATAACCTAATGCGTTGCTTTTTCTTACTCACCTTCGCAGCAGCGATTCCAGCAATTATTTCTGGCGGCATCGCAGAACGCACCAAAATGCGTTCACAAGCAATCGCCACTTTAATTCTAGTGGCTTTAATCTATCCTTTCTTCGAAGGCATAATTTGGAATGGCAACTACGGCTTTCAAAAATGGTTAGAAAGCTCTTTTGGTGCAAGCTTCCATGACTTTGCAGGTTCAGTTGTCGTACATGCAATGGGTGGCTGGATTGCATTAGCCGCAGTGATCTTACTTGGTGCACGTCATGGTCGTTATAAACATGATGGTCGTGTGAGTGCGCATCCACCTTCATCGATTCCATTCCTTGCTTTAGGCTCTTGGATTTTAATTGTTGGTTGGTTTGGCTTTAATGTCATGAGCGCACAACGCGTTGATGCTATTTCAGGATTAGTTGCGATTAACTCTCTTATGGCAATGGTTGGTGGTACATTGTCCGCAAACTTCATGGGTAAAGGTGACCCTGGTTTCTTACATAATGGCCCTCTTGCAGGTTTGGTCGCAATCTGTGCAGGCTCTGATATTGTGCACCCAATTGGTGCACTTGTAATTGGTGGGGCTGCGGGTGCTTTGTTTGTGTATTTATTCACATATACACAAAATAAACTTAAAGTAGATGATGTTTTGGGTGTATGGCCTTTACATGGTGTATGTGGTGCATTTGGTGGGATTGCGGCAGGCATATTCGGTCTACAAGCATTAGGTGGTTTAGGAGGTGTCTCTATCATTTCTCAAATCATTGGAACAGTTTTAGGCATTGTGATTGCGCTTGCTGGTGGTTTCACCGTTTATGGCATATTGAAAGTTACAATGGGGATTCGCCTTTCTCAAGAAGATGAATATCGTGGTGCGGATCTTTCAATTCATAAAATTTCAGCAAATTCAGAAGAATCAATGTTTTAAAAAGAATTTTTTAAAGCGGCTATTCAGCCGCTTTTTTTATGAACATTTTAAGAGACAATTAAGTTTCAAATTATTAAATAACAAAACTATCATTCTGCCGAATTGCATGCTCTATGATTTTAAAAACACGTTTTTTCTTAATCGCAAGTTTCTTATTATTTGTGAGCTTTTTTATCCTCTTATTCGTGTTTCCAGTCGGTGGAGCAATAGATCTATATTTGATTCAACCATGGGTAGGAACTTTTGGCGATTTTGCTTTGAAAGGCGATTGGTATCTTGCAAAGCTCAATCATACTTATGTCAAAAAAGTTTTAACTATTGTCTATGTAAGCTTTTTCCTACTGTGGATCGCTTCTTTTAAAATAGAAAAATTCAAAGCGAAACGTTGGCAGTATGGCTATATGTTTTGGGTCAGTATGTTATGTACATGCATTATTGGTCTAATGAAAGCACAAGCTGCTCATGCTTGCCCATGGGATATGACCCATAAGACTGTCACAGGTTTTATTTGGGATTTTTCAGCAACCGCTGGACATTGTTTTCCAGGTGGTCATGCAAGTACAGGTTTTGGCTTAGTTACAGGCTATTTTCTTTATCGCCTCGATCAGCGTAAAAGAGCTTGGTTTTATTTATTTGCAGGTGTATTACTTGGCTTCGCAATGGGCTGGGCACAAATGATGCGTGGTGCACATTTCCTCAGTCATAATTTATGGACAGCCTGGATTTGCTTTGCTATCAATGTTGTGATTTATATGATCACCTATAAACGTCATTTAGCTCATGCAGCGGCTAATTCTGTAACGCAAATGAGTCCTGATATGATAAAGTGATGCCCTACTCGCATGGCTTCATGCATGATCATGATATTCACTTAGGTACTGTTTGCTGCTGATGGATGACTTTCAAAATTTCTTAGAAACTACTTTAACTAAGCAACAATCTTCCATTCAAGCCTACGATATAGGTTCCCATAAAGTATGGTTAAAGAAAGCATCTGAACGTCACGGTTTATGGCTTTACACTCCATTGAAGTGGTTAGCAAAAATATTTAATTTAGGTGCAATTACTCCTGTTCCTAATCAGGGTGGTTCTGCTGCAATTCAATGTGAATACCATCGGATTCAAACACTCAAATCTTTAGGTGTTTCTACATCGAATGTCCTTGCAGTTTCAAAAAAAGGAATTTTGCTTGAAGATATCGGATCACAACATCAAAGTAGCGTCTCACAACTAGATCAAGCATTAGCTTGTCAAAAAGATATTCATTCAAAATCATTATTATTTAACCAAGCAATTCAAGCGATTCAGTATATTCATTCTAAACAAGGCTATTTAAGCGAAGCATTCGCTCGCAACATTCTCGTCGATCAAAATAACCGATTTAGTTTTATTGATTTTGAAACTGACCCGCATGAAGTCCTGAGTCTACATGATTGTTTTGTTCGTGACTGGTTGCTATTTATTTTTTCTACAGCCTATCATTTCGAATTTGAACAATTATCCGATGCTAGTCAAATTCTTTATCAAGCCCTCCTTGCTGAACCGCAAGTTTATAGTGATATATGCAAAGTTGGGAAACGCTTAAAATGGGTTCTGAATTTTAAGATTAGCAAAGTGGGTAATGATGGCAAACGTATTCAGAAATGTGTTTTGTTTTTACGTTACTTAAAAGAGCATTCCGAAACAATCACTTAACTCATTTGATAATTCAAACAATCAAATCAACGATAGCTAAACTTAGAGCTTTTTAGGTAAGCGAACCAAAACCGATAAACCACCTAAATCAAGACTTCGAGATAAAACTAGGCTTCCCCCCAGTCGCTGCGTGGCTTTATCGACAATTGAAAGTCCGAGACCACTGCCCACCTCTAAATGATGGTGTACTCGATAAAAACGTTTTAAAACTTTATCGTATTGTTCAGCATCAATACCGACACCGCTATCTTCAATTTGAATACAAGCAAAATCGTCACTGTCACTGTAAACCGAAATATTAATAATACCTTGATCTGGCGTGTACTTAATCGCGTTATCAATCAGATTAAAAATAATTGAATGAACAGTTGATTCAAGACTTTGCATTTCAATCAAATCGTTACGTTCAAAACCTAAGTCAATTTCTTTTTGCATTGCAAGATTAACAAGCTGTTCAACACAATTGAGTGCGACATCATTCAAACGAAAGTGAGTATTTGGTTCGATTAAACTTAATCCAACATCTTGTTTTGCTAAAGCTAAAAGCTGCGTCACCAAATGCTGAATACGCGCCAAGCCTTTACTCAAATTTTGCAATGCTTCATGTTCAGGAAATTGACTAATCAGAATCTTGGTCTGTAAATTGAGTGCAGTGACGGGTGTTCGTAATTCATGTGCAGCATCTGCTATAAACTGCTTTTGTTCGGTTTGAGCATGTTGAATTCGTTCAAATAAATGATTCATCTCCTCAATAGTTGGGATCAACTCTTGAGGATAATCATTGCTATCAATGGGCGCTAAACCATCTGAATCACGTCGCCTTAATTCTGTTTTGAAATCGTCGAGAGGTTTTAAACTCAAACGAATGATAAAAGCTAAAACCAAAATCGCAAAAGGCAATAAAATAATATAGGGAACAAACATACTCCCTGCCAATTCCCAAGCAAATGATTGGCGAACATCTTCCTGCTGACTAACTTGTATTTGATAGTCTTTTAAAGGAATGACATAGACACGCCATTTGCCTTGTGGCGTGTCTTGGCTATAAAAACCCGCTTGTTTTACAGGGGGAATGAGTAAGTGTGTTTGATGCCATAAATGACTTTGATCTTTATAAGCCCAAATATCAACCAGCAAATCTTCTTCGTGATATGTGCGATGCAATTCAACTTTACTCACAACAGTTGTTAATGGCTGAGCAGTCGAACGCTCAGCCATATATTGCATTTGTGTATCAAGAATCTCATCAACTTCATGTAAAGCTGTTTTATAAGCTGTAAAAATTAATAAACATCCAAGCAGCAAACTAAAGACCGAGGTTCCCCAAATCAGTCTTTTTTTCAGTGAGTATTGCTTAGATATTTTCATAAATATTTATGATTGTCCTAGTCGGTAACCCAAACCACGGATAGTTCGAATAAAATCTTTACCTAGTTTTGCACGTAAGTGATGTACATAAACCTCTATGGTATTACTGGTCACCTCACTATCAAAATCATAAAGCTTATCTTCAAGATTTGCTTTGGAGAAGATTTTATTTGGATGGCTTACAAGCGGAATTAAAATTGCCCATTCACGGTTTGATAACTCAATCTGTTGTCCTTTGAAGGTCGCTAAATGCTGCTCGACATCAAGAACCAAATCACCATTTTTCAATAACTGCGATTGATTTTTAAGTTGTGCTGTTTCTGCATGACCTCGACGTAATAGTGCATTAATTCGTGCCAATAATTCATCGAACTCATAAGGTTTAATTAGGTAATCATCCGCACCTTGATTCAATCCATCGACACGGTTTTGCAGTTGATCTCTGGCTGAAATGATTAATACTGGAAGTGCACTACGCTGACGGATTTGTCTCAATACCTGCATACCATCCATCATAGGCAAACCCAAATCAAGCAAAACCAAATCAAAATTATGCTTTGCTAATAAGGATAGCCCATCTACGCCATTATTGACCCACCCTACCTCGAATTGATGGTAGCGCAACAGAGTCAATGTTGACTCTGCAATCATAAAATCATCTTCGATCATCAAGATTTTGGTCATGACTTTATCTCACCTTATGGGTTAGAACATGTCGCTAACATGTCATTTTTAGGGTCAATCACCTTGGTTTTGACATCAAGTAAACTCAACATCGTTGGAAACAAATTGTCTTGACTCAATTCACTCTTATTTTGCTTCGCTAAACATTTCATTTGTTCTGGAGCTTGTTTTTTCCAAAGATCAGAGAACCACATAAACATTGGAACATGGGTTTGTTGAGACGGGGCAATTGCATATGGCGCTCCGTGTAAATACATGCCACTTTCACCTGTTGATTCACCGTGATCCGATAAATACCACAAACCTGCTTCGTGCTGTGTTTGACCTTTTAACGTTTCAATCAATGAGTCCAAAACATAATCCGTATAAAGCAAGGTATTATCATAACTATTCACAAGCGCATCACGCGAACAACCTTGAATCGCATTGGTATCACAGGTTGGTTTAAAAACTTTAAATTCTGCTGGAATACGTTTGTAATAGGCTGGACCATGGCTACCCATTTGATGTAGTACCACTAAGCGTGGACGCGTATCATCTTTAGGAATTGTTGCAAGATAAGCTTTCAGGCTATCAATTAAAATATCATCAAAACACTCTTCATCTTTACACCATTTCTTTTGAATTGGCTCTGGAATCTTAAATTGTTCAACTCGATCACAAGCACCCTTACAACCAGAGTTATTATCAATCCAAGTGACTTTATAGCCAGCACGTTGTGCGATATCAAGTAAACCTTCTCGATGACGGGCAAGCCCTTCATCATAATCTTTACGAGGCATACCAGAGAACATACATGGCAATGAAACAGCCGTTGCTGTACCACATGAACTTACTTGAGAGAAGTTAATAATGTCTTGCTTTGATAATTTCGGGTTAGTATTTTTCGCATAACCATTTAAAGAAAAGTTTTCAGCACGAGCTGTCTCACCTACCACCAAAACCATCAATTTCGGACGAGCAGAATTTTCTTTTACAAGTTTTGCATCAGTCCCATAAGTGACCAATGGTAAATTTTCTTTAGGCGCTTTCTTTTTATAATAAGACACAAAAGAAGCAATCATATTTTGTGGAGAGATCATTCCTTTTAAATCACGGTTTTCACGGAAGATTGCCGCAAAATCCACGTAAAACACGAACAATAACCCACCCACCATCGCTAGTGATACAATCGTCGCCATGACCTTTTTCAACAACTGCTTCAAGATCGGTTCAGATTTCAGTTTTACGATCAATATAGCAATAATCGGTAATACGGTCATGCCCAGTGTCCAAGTGACCAAATGTATCGACCACGTATCTCTTGCTTCAGCGATATCTGTTTGCATCAAATTCTGAATCTGATCTGAAGTGATTAACACCCCTAATGTGCTGACAGCATATGAAGCAAATCCACCAATAAATACCATGGCGATTGCAACAGGCTTCGCTGTCCATTTCCAGTTCAAAAATTGAAAAAGAAAGAAATATGCTGAGATAACGACTACAGCTGAAGCGGCTACGAATAACCCTGCTTTAATACCTGTATAAGGTGTAAGCGACTGAAGCTTTTCATAAAAGGCAAAATTTAAGAAAAGTCCTAACCAAATTGAAAGCAATAGGTTAAACGTGAGTAGCGAAATAGGCTTTGCCCTTAGTTTTTTCAGCAGCATAGTCATCGTCACAATAGATAGAAATGATAATTTTGGGTGACATTAAAATAGGAGCTGAAACTTAAAAATGACTTAAATGATTAATTTTTCAGCAACCAATTTTAATAAATTTTATCTATATTATTATTTTTTTCAAAAAATTTAAAACAATAATTGAGTTAACAATAATCATTTTCAATATTCATATATTATTTAAATCTTAATAATTCATTCAAATAATAAAAAAGCACTCAAAACAAATAACTTTTGAGTGCTTTGGGAAAGATAAGATTAGAATTTGAATTCTAATCCTAGGCCACCTACAGGTTGCTTGTCTTTTTTATCCGCTTGCTCAAGCGTTAAATAGCCAGCATAACCATAGGTTTTTACTTGCTTACTAAATGCATAATCCGCACCTGCGATGACTTGTTTAGCTTTGAAGTCTGCACTGTTGTCTTTGAAACTGGTATCGTTTTGGCTGTATTGAGCTTTCACTGTCCAGTTTTTAGACTGTGGAATGTTATATTCAGCACCAACTAACCAACCTTGTGCATCATCAATATTTTTAGCTTTTGCAGCCCATTTAGTAGCATCACCCGCATCAGCATAAGAAGTTTCTTCAACTTCTGAACTTTGATAAAGTGCTTTAAGCGCTAAACCTTCAATTGGATTTAATCGGCCAATCGCACGAACTGTATTTGCCGCAGCAAACACTGATCCGCCTGCAATTTCAGGATCAGATGCATTTAAAATACCTTTACCTAAGAACGTACTTGGGATCGCTTTGTCATAACCGAGACCCGCAACAAAAAGTGGGTTTTCATAAGTTACCGAAGCTGACCAAGCATCACCTAAGCCCTGACCTTCAACTTTGGCACCACCACTGCTTTGCTTAATTCCAGTCGCCTCACCTGTTGCCAGTAAAGCATTAAATTTAAATGCACCATCAAGAACTTTGACTGCAGGTGACTCATAGATCACTACATTATCAATACGGTTTTCGCCAGTAAAAATCCCTGTTACATCTGCTTTGTTAGCAACATAGTTGTTGAAGGTATCTACAACACTTGAGAGTTGCTTGACTGGTGTGTCATGTTTACCAATTTTAACTGTACCTAACTGAGCGTCTTTCAAACCAACAAAGCGGTTACGTTGGCTCCAATCAGTGGTATCGCCATCAGCACTTAAACCCCATTCTGCAGCATATACAGCGCTTAAACGATCAGTGAGTTTTTCATCGCCTTTAATCCCAATGAACGAAATATTTGAGCTAATTTCCCAAACATCCTTATTTCCAATCGTTGCATTTTTTTCTGGTAAATAATCAACACTCGCGTCGATTTCACCGTAGATTGTTGGTGCTGCAAAAGTAGAGGTTGCAAGTAAACCTAATACTGCTGCTGTTACAATTTTGATTTTCATTTTTGCCATCCTAGTTAAATTTGTAACAAATCCTACACATTAACTTTATATGACAAAACGATTAAAATCTTATTTATTTATTCCATTTTCGACTAAAGTTTAATTTCTAGCCGAGACTAACACCTTATCTTTTTTTATTATATCCACACCAAAAAATATTTATTAGTCAGTGATTTACAATATTACCAATCATATTTTAAACTCAAGAAATAGAGCTAAAAAACAATTGAATGCAGGAATACATTTATCGAAAAGCCTTAGATTGTCACCTTAAAATATTACAGTTTAATATCCAAGCTTTATAAATTTGTAATCAACCTTGATTAATATTTACATATTTATTCCAATTAAAAATTGGTAGCAAACAAATGAATGATATTAGAAAAATTACAGACAAATAATAGTAATATCCAAGCAAATCACCAAGTAATCCACTTAGTAAATATAATAAACCACTGACTGTCGCCATAATTGAAACCTGCAAAGTAAAGTCAGTTCCCGCAAAGTGTTTACGGCTGTAACTCATAATTAAGCTGAGCATCACTACCAACAACATCGCGGAACATGCGTCCTCAAAGGCATTGATTGCATATATTATAGAAGAATCAATTTTTTTATTATGTTCAAATACATAACCCAAATAAACATAGAAAAATAGACTTAGAATTTTTAACATAGAAAATATAATCAAGGCATATGCCTTAGACAGATATTTCAACAACACCCCTGCAATTGCTGCACTTAACAATGCAGCTACAGCACCTAAAATTGTAATATAAAGTCCAATTTGAGAAAAAGTTAAACCTAAATCAACAGCAAGTGGTTTTAATATAGGCCCTGTCAATCCATCAACAATCTTAAAAGTGATTAATACTAGCAACCATGCTTTTAACTGTGGAGACGAGCTAAAATAATGAAGATATTGTTTAATCGAATTAATTTTTGAATGATTTGAGCTGTTATTTGAATTTATCGATTTAATTCGTTCAGGTTCTTTATGAAATAAAATAGGAATGGTATTCAGGAATACTAAAACCGCCAACAATAAAAATGTTTTTTGCCAATATAACCAATCCAAGCACCAAAGTACGACACCTCCACCGACGATAAACCCTAACCGAGAACCAATCACTTGAAAGGTATTACCCCAGTGTAATTGATCATTTTTAAGTAAATTAACAGCTAAAGCATCCGTCGCAATATCTTGTGTCGCACCTGTAAGATTTATACATAACAGCAAAGTAAAGAAGATTAATAAATACAGAGGTTGATCAAGTGCATGAATTGGAAAAAAGGACAATATCACCAAAATAATGACACTAGCGAATTGAGTAGGAATAATCCAACTGCGATAGTGACCTAAACGAGAAAGCGCAAAACGGTCAACATACGTCGCCCAAAAGATTTTGATCGACCAAGGCAGCATCAGTAAACCAAAACCACCGATATGTGCTAAAGAGACACCTTGTGCCCTTAAAATTACGGGTAAGGCATGGGTCATGAAACCTACAGGTAATCCCTGTGCCCAATATAAAGAAAACAATAAAATGTAAATCTGTCGAAGATTAAGCATTTACAGTTTTCCAGAGTAACAAAAGAGAGAACTCAAGTATCCAATCCTTTCATTGATCTGGCAATAAAATCTTAGTTTTTGCCAATGCTAGACCATTCATGAGCGTTTAACATAAATTGTAGTTATCATCGTATTTACAGATTTATGCCACAATATTTTCCTGACTTACCTCCGTTAGTTCCGCAGCGTGGAACGGCTTTCAGTCGTACTTTGTGTAGAAAACTATTTTTAGGACAAGGTTGGACTGTGGTTGGAGAAATTCCAAACTTACCCAAAGCAGTTGCTATCATTTCTCCACACACTTCAAATATTGATGGTTGGTATGGTTTCTTGGCAATTGGTGGGCTCGGTTTAAAAATTACAGTTTTGGGAAAAGATACTTTATTTAAACCACCTTTTAAGTCAATTTTAGATTGGGCAGGACTCATTCCTGTTCACCGTGACAGCACCAATGGTCTCACTGAGCAAGTGGTTGCGACTATTCACAAATATGACAAAATTTGGGTTGGCATGGCGCCCGAGGGAACACGAAAAAAAGCTGAAAAAATAAAAAGTGGCTTTTATCATATAGCTCATGCAGCAGCAATACCCATAGTGATGTTTGCTTTCGACTACGATCGCAAAACCATTTACAGCTTAGGAGCATTTACACCAACAGGTCACTATCAAAATGACCTTGAACAGATTATGCAGCGTTATGTTGGTCATTTTTCTCCAAAGAATCCTGCTTGGCTGGCAGAACCATTACAAAAACTAGTGAAAAAGGACTAGAAAATTAGGGGTAAATCTGCTCTGATGTGCCCATCTTTTTGTCTATTTTATCTCCACTTCATATGAAAATTGCTCGACTGTCTTGCTTGGCTTTATTCAGCTTAGCTTTATTTGGTTGTGATCAAACTGTAAAAAATGCTCCCCCTACGACTTCGATTAAAGCTCGTGAACCTGTTATCGCTTTGGCTTTAGGTGGAGGTGGTGCAAAAGGCTTTGCGCATATTGGTGTCATTAAAGTTTTAGAATCTCATGGTATTAAAGCTAAGATTGTCACTGGAACAAGTGCGGGTAGCTTTGTTGGAAGTATTTATGCAAGTGGGCAAACCCCTTATCAAATGCAAAATCTGGCATTAAAACTCCAAGAATCTGATTTGCGTGATCTTACCATCAATAGCCAAGGCATTATCCTTGGGCAAAAACTGCAAAACTATGTCAATACTCAAGTTGGTAACAGACCAATTGAAAAATTTCCAATTCGCTTTGCGGCGGTTGCCACTCGTTTAGACAATGGTAAAAAAGCTGAGTTTATTAAAGGAAATGCAGGTCAAGCCGTACGGGCCTCTTGCAGTATTCCCAACGTCTTTGTTCCAGCTGTGATTGGTAATACCAAGTATGTAGATGGTGGTTTAGTCAGTCCTATTCCTGTGAAAACTGCGAAAGATATGGGTGCTGATATTGTGATTGCAGTCGATATATCTGCACGTCCAACAGGTGATAAACCATTAAGCATGTGGGGTTTATTGGATCAGACCATTAATATTATGGGGCAACAAAGTATTAATCAAGAATTGAGCCAAGCAAATGTTGTAATTCAACCGAAAGTCGGTCATTTGGGTGTACTTGATCTGAAATCGAGTAATCAAGCAATTTTAGAAGGCGAAAAATCGGCTCAAGCGAAAATTACATCAATCCAAAATGCAATTGCAACATTTAAGAAATCTCCTGCTGCATTTAAACCTGCAGCAAAAGCTAAATTCTAATCATTATCTTCAGGGGCTGCTGCTATTTTATAATAATCATCAGCCCCAATATCTAAAAAAACAATCTTTTTATATTCATAAACATAATGATCTGTTACAGTGCCAAAGTGAATGTTTTTTCACCTAACTCAGTTTAATGATGCGAGCAAATCTATGGAATTTGTAGTTGAACCTTGGCACTGGTTTGTATTAGGAATTTTGCTGATCCTTTCAGAGTTGATTTTGACCGCTTTTGCTGCGTTATGGTTTGGCGTAGCCGCAATGATGGTCTGCATTTTACTATGGCTTTTCCCAATGATGGGCTTTACCACCCAAGTGGTCACATGGGGAGTTTTATCCATTTTATGTACGATTCTTTGGTTCAAGTTTATCAAACCACTTTCAATTGATAAAACTAAAGCAGGTCTAGCGCGTGAATCAACAATAGGTCAAGTGGGTATGGTGATTAAAACTGGACTTGATCATGGACAAATCGTCGTACGCTTTCCCATGCCCCTTTTAGGTTCTGATGAATGGAATTGCCGTTCTACAGCTCCAGTACAAGTTGGTGATCGTGTCCGAGTAATTGATATTTTAGGTAATGATTTAGTCGTTCAACCACACAGCAACTCATAAACATAAAGAGGGTTTCCAATGTCTGTCGGTAATATTGTTGTCTTAGCACTTTTAGCTTTTATTGGCATAACTATTTTTAAAGGGGTGCGTATTGTTCCTCAAGGGTATAAATGGATTGTACAACGTCTAGGTAAATACCATACCACCCTAAACCCGGGTCTGAACTTTGTTATTCCCTATATCGATGAAGTGGCATATAAAATTACAACTAAAGATATTGTGTTAGATATTCCATCACAAGAAGTGATTACTCGAGACAATGCTGTTTTAGTGATGAATGCAGTCGCTTATATCAATCTAACAACTCCAGAAAAAGCCGTGTATGGAATTGAAAATTATACGTGGGCGATTCAAAACCTAGTGCAAACTTCATTACGTTCGATTGTCGGCGAAATGGATTTAGATGATGCTTTATCATCTCGTGACCACATTAAGGCGAAATTAAAAGCTGCCATTTCTGATGACATTTCAGATTGGGGCATTACCCTTAAAACAGTTGAAATTCAAGATATTCAACCATCTCACACCATGCAAGCTGCGATGGAAGCACAAGCAGCGGCTGAACGTCAACGTCGTGCAACGGTGACGAAAGCAGATGGTGAAAAACAAGCTGCGATTTTAGAGGCAGATGGTCGTTTAGAAGCTTCCCGTCGTGATGCAGAAGCTCAGGTAGTCCTTGCTGAATCTTCACAACGTGCGATTGAAATGATCACCACTGCTGTAGGTGATAAAGAAATTCCTGTTGCTTATTTATTGGGTGAGCAATATGTGAAAGCAATGCAGGATCTATCTAAATCAAGCAATGCAAAAACGGTGGTACTCCCATCGGATGTACTTAATGCTATCCGTGGAATTATGGGTAAACATTAAACTCACTTTCCAATCAAAATAAAGCAGCGTTATCGCTGCTTTATTTTTTATACATTCTGAATCAGTTTTCGTTCTTTAACTGGCAATTTTCCTGCCACCAAATCATAAGAATGTTTAATTAGGTCTTGCAGCAAATCTGCTGTAATTTCATCACCGCTAGCAATTGATATCCAATGTTTATTATTCAAATGGTAACCTGCCGAAATTAAAGGATATAGCTCTTGATATTCCAAGCTTTTCTCAGGCTTACATTTGATGGTTACAAGCAACTTTCCAGAATATGCACCAATCAACATAAACATTTTGTCAAAAATTTTAAACACCTCACAATCTGGTCCAAAGCGTTGGGACTGGATTCAAAAAGCAAGTTTTTGTCCATACTCGAGTGCAAGTTGTTTTAATTGATCATCCTTCATAAAACCGTATCCTATTTTATTTCTTATCGTTTATGGTCTTGGCTTAGATCAACTTTGGCGTGCTAACAAGAATTGAGAAATTTCAACAAGTTCTTTAGCAGCATCCCCGAAATATGCTAATGCTTCAAAAGCTTGATCATGTAAAGTTTGAGCATAAGCCTGAGCTTGAGCCAATCCCATCAATGCAGGATAAGTAGATTTTTGCACTTGCTCGTCTTTACCCGCAGTTTTACCTAAAATTTCAGTGCTTGCTGTAATATCTAAAATATCATCTTGAACCTGAAAAGCTAAACCAATGCTTTGCCCAAATTGACGCAATTTAGGAATTGCTTGATCTGTCCCAGTAAAGATCGTCACTGCACCCATCATGATCGCGGCTTGAATCAATGCACCCGTTTTATTACGGTGAATATTTTCTAATTCAGTTTGATCAACTTGTTTACCTTCAGCTTGTAAATCAAGCACCTGTCCGCAAACCATTTTGGAGCTTGCAGTCGCCAAAATCTGGATTTGCTTCAAGACAATAGCTGCATCTATACCTTGACCTTGTTCATCAAACAAACGGCTACCCAATATCTCAAATGCCATGGACTGTAAAATATCACCTGCCAATAGTGCAGTATCTTCGCCAAATGCCACATGACAAGTTGGTTGACCTCGACGTAACAAATCATTATCCATACACGGCAAATCATCATGTGCCAAGGAATAACAATGTATTAACTCAATCGCAACGGCAGCACGACGAACCGCTGCAAAATTATGATTTGGCAATAAAGCTGCTGTTGCATAACATAATGCAGGACGAACACGCTTGCCGCCCAACATTACTGCATGATGAACGGCTGACTTTAATGGTTCAGGAATAGAAAATGCAGCCAATGCTGTCAATAAATCTTGTTGAATACGTTGTTGAGATTGTTGTAGAACATCCGCATTAACTTGAGAAATAGATGACACGATTGCCTCGGGAAATTTTAATGAAAGGATCAACCGACAAAAACTTGCCAGAATGACAACATCATAACATTATTTATTCAGAGAAATTGTTTTTGTGTTTTTAATAACTTTAAAATAATAAAGCCTTCAAACGAAGGCTTTATTCATAAGATCAAATCAGTATTTAGAAAGTATCACCCGGCACACGTACCCAACCTTCCATCAATACACGTGCACTACGGCTCATAATCGCTTTTTTGACAGCCCACTTCCCATCAATTAACTCGGCTTGAGCACCGACACGTAAAGTGCCTGATGGATGACCAAAACGAACTGCTTCACGCTCGCCACCACCTGCTGCTAAATTCACTAAAGTACCCGGAATTGCGGCTGCCGTTCCAATCGCCACGGCTGCTGTCCCCATCATGGCATGATGTAGCTTACCCATAGACAATGCACGTACCAATAAATCAACATCTGTTACTTCAACAGTTTTGCCACTTGAAGAAGTATAGCTTTTAGGTTCTGAAACAAAAGCGATTTTAGGTGTATGCTGACGTGCTGCTGCTTCTGAAATATCTTTGATCAAGCCCATCTGAACTGCACCATATGCGCGAATTTTTTCAAAACGTGCTAAGGCTGCGGCATCCCCATTAATATGATCTTGTAATTCTGTTCCTTGATAGCCAATATCTTCAGCATTCAAGAAAATAGTTGGAATACCTGCGTTAATAAATGTCGCTTGGAATGTTCCAACATCAGGCACAACCAATTGATCAACAACATTTCCTGTAGGGAACATATCCCCACCCTCTTCACCATCATCAGCAGGGTCTAAAAATTCAATTTGAACCTCTGCTGCAGGGAAAGTCACTCCATCTAATTCAAAATCACCTGTTTCCTGAACCTGACCATTGGTTACTGGAACATGTGCAATAATGGTTTTTTGAATATTCTTTTGCCAAATGCGTACCGTACAAATCCCATTTTCAGGAATACGATCTGCATCGACCAAACCATTAGAAATCGCAAATGAACCGACTGCTGCTGTCAAGTTGCCACAGTTACCACTCCAATCTACAAAAGCTTGATCAATTGAAACTTGTCCAAATAAATAGTCGACATCGTGCTCTGGCTCGGCACTTTTTGCCAAGATCACAGTTTTACTGGTACTTGAAGTTGCACCGCCCATACCATCAATCTGTTTACCATAAGGATCTGGACTTCCTATAACTCGTAGCAAGAGCAAGTCACGTGCCTTTCCTGCAACTTGTGCGGCTTCAGGTAAATCATTGAGATTGAAAAAGACACCTTTACTCGTGCCACCACGCATGTAGGTTGCAGGGACTTTAATTTGTGGTACTGAACTCATGTCAATTTCATCCTTTTATCATGTTCTTGGTGCAAGTGAATGTGAGCTTAAATTATCGTAGAGTCATCTGAAATGCCATACGACTATACGATTAAAGCAAAACGGAATAGATAAAGCACATCGTATATATTGAGTAAAGTTGAATAACTCAACAATGGTACGAAAATAAACAACTGCTGCTTAAAAAACAAAATTTTGATTTAAATGTCTAAAATACCACCACAACTTAGTTTACCATTCGTTCAAATATATGATTTTAAATAACTTTTAAAAACTACTTTCCAGTCATAGCCAAACTGTACTTTTACTAGGCTAAAACTTTGCAATCTATTAGAATATTCCACTTATTCCTCGTCGAGCTCAGTCCTTTGAACAACGATTCTTCTCAACTTCAGCGTGGACTAAAAAACCGCCATATCCAGCTCATTGCTATGGGTGGAGCTATTGGTACGGGCTTATTTTTAGGTTCTGCGCAAGTCATCCAGTCTGCTGGACCATCAATTATTTTGGGTTACGCAATCGGTGGTTTGATTGCATTTCTCATTATGCGCCAATTAGGTGAAATGATTGTCGAAGAACCTGTCGCTGGTTCATTTAGTCATTTTGCTTATCAATATTGGGGGAAGTTTCCAGGATTCTTATCAGGTTGGAATTATTGGGTACTATATATCCTTGTTGCGATGAGTGAACTGACTGCGGTTGCAAAATACATTAACTACTGGTGGCCTCATATTGCGGCTTGGCAATCAGTGTTATTTTTCTTTGTCATTATTACGGCAATTAATTTAACTAACGTTAAATTATATGGTGAATCAGAGTTTTGGTTAGCTATCATTAAAGTCACAGCTGTTGTCGCTATGATTTTATTTGGTTTGTTTTTACTTTTCACAGCAGATGCGAATTCAACAGCCTCATTTAGTAACCTTTGGTCACATGGTGGATTCTTTCCAAATGGTTTTGATGGTTTGTTTTACATGCTTGCCTTTATTATGTTTGCTTTCGGTGGAATCGAACTGATTGGTATGGCTGCGGCAGAAGCGAATGATCCAAAGAAAACCATTCCAAAAGCAATTAATCAAGTTGTTGTGCGTATTTTGGTTTTCTATGTTGGCTCATTAGCGATTCTCCTTTCACTTGTGCCTTGGAACCAACTGGATTTAGGTGGTTTAGACAAAAGTCCATTTGTGATGATTTTTAGTCAAATGGGAATTGGTTGGGCGGCTCATTTACTTAACTTCATTATCTTAACAGCAGCTTTATCTGTATATAACAGCGGTATGTTTGCCAATAGCCGTATGCTTTTCGGTTTAGCACAACAAGGGAATGCGCCTAAAGTTTTCGCTAAAGTAAATAAACAAGGTGTACCGATTCCTGCTGTTTTATTATCTGCTTTATTGATTTTTGGTTGCGTACTGTTAAACTATTTTGTTCCAGAAGATGCCTTAGGTCATTTGATGTATGTGGTGGTTGGCGCTCTAGTGCTTAACTGGGCGATGATCAGCTTAACTCATTTAAAATTCAAAGCGATGGTCAAGGAAAAGAATTTAAAAACGAGTTTCCCTGCGTTATGGTCACCAATCAGTAACTACTTAGTCTTAGTTTTCATTGCAGTCGTACTGTACATCATGTGGCAACAAGGTTTCAAAGAATCTGTGCTGATGATCCCAATCTGGATTGTATTGATGTTTATGCTATATAAAGCTTTAAATCTTAAAGCGAAAGACTAAATATCTGATCAAATTCATCAAAAAGTGATTGCTTAGGCAATCACTTTTTTGTTTATAATCATAAAATTATGCGCTTATAGCTTAACTGGATAGAGCAGTTGCCTCCTAAGCGACCGACGTGGGTTCGAGTCCCGCTGAGCGCACCATTTAGATAATTGAGATATAAACACTCGCATCCTTGAATAAAGTAAAAATCGATAAATAATTAATTTTTAAAAATAAATTCAACTATTTAATTAGCTAATAATCCTTTCAATTCGGTGAGTAAATCTTGCTGGTCTATCTCAGACGGATGAAAACTAGCTTTATAGAATGCTAAATAATCAGGCAGTAAACGCCATGTCATTTGAGTCAGCTCTAAAAGCGTTTGAGCATTTTTTAAAAGTTGTGTTGGGGAGTACAAGGTATTTTTGCGGTCTTGCCAGGCAAGATGACTGGTCATCACAATCGTACTAGTTATAAATCCCACTGTGGAAAGCTTATCGATAGTGCTGTGAGAAAATGTGACATTAGCGTAGATTCAGTATAGTGCGCTTTAATTTTCTCAGGTTTAAACTGCGTTTGGCGCACCGTACTTGTATTATGTAACATTATGGCTTTCCTTCCCCTAAAACTAAAACGCAAACAGCTTGAACTACATTAACAAGACCACCAAGAAATCATATATTCAACAGCAAACCGACAAGAGCAACATCATCCCTTGAACAAGCTTAGATATAAATTCAATCATAGTTCCAAATTAGAACTATGATTGAATTATAGTCTACTATTCATGCTGTCAATTTGTTTTTCATGTATTTTCTCAATTTGTCCTATAAAGATATTTTGTGACCTTAAAGCAGTTATTTGCTAAATCAAGGCTAGATAAAACAATAGATGCGCCTAAATATCCCAAGACTTTTCAATTGATGTGATTTGACGATAAACGCTTTGATATTCTGCTTGTTTTACTGTGCACCATAATTCCATAAATTCTTTACCTAAATATTCTGTAAGTATCTTGTTATTTTTAAACAATTTTAAAGCTTCAATTTGCTCAATTGGCAATAAATAATGTTTAGATTTAAACGTAAGTTGATTGATTTGTTTCGGCACTTCTAACTGGTGTGTTAAACCATAAAGTGTGCCAATCAAAATCATGGCAATGCTAAGATAAGGATTACAATCTGCTCCTGCCACACGGTATTCCAATCTTTGATTTTCTTGATCAGAGCACGGTATTCGAATAGCGACATTACGGTTATTCAGCCCCCAACTCGCCTCTAAGGGAACATGATGACCTGTTTTAAAGCGTCTAAAAGAGTTTAAATTGGGTGCCAAAATTGCCATCGAACTTGGCATTAACCATAACAAACCACTGATGACTTTTAAGAGATCTTGAGATAACTCATCTTTCCGAGGACTAAAAATATTGTTTTGATCGTGATCACACAAACTCATATGAAAATGCATGCCACTGCCCGCTTTTAACAAATCTGGCTTTGCTAGAAAATTTGCACGAAATCCGTGTTTATGTGCAATTTGTTTAATGGTTCGTTTTAACAACATAATCTGATCACATAACTTTAAAAGATCACATGTGTGTTGCAGATTAAGCTCATATTGCCCCAAAGATGCTTCAGAAATAATTCCTGTAATTATAATATTCTGTAGTTTAGCGATAGCTTCAATCTCATCTAAAATTTGTTGATGTGTATCAGAGAGATGAATATCAAAACATTGAGTTATTAATTCTTGAACTTCCTGTTCCCCATTCAAGGGCTGCAAATAAAATTCTATTTCTGCAGCAATACAAGGGTGATAATTTTTTTCATGTAATTGTTGGAGTATTCTTTTTAAAATATTACGAGGTTCAATTAAACATTCTTGATGGCGATCATCTTTCATCGTCAATAACAATTGAGCATTAGTTTCAGGCTCAATGGCGCAAGGTTGCAATGAACCTAGGATAGGCTGACACAAATGATCTGGTTCACCAATAAATTTACCCAATCCTGTTTCTTCTATCACATTTCCATTTAGACTCATCGCATAAATAGAAATAGGTAAATAACATGCTTTCACCAATTGTGTTAAGCATTTGACATCAATTCTTTTACCTCGTAGATGTCCATTCAAATCATACAAATAAATATCAATATGTTGTGTATTCGGATACTTTTCTAAATAATGATCTACTTCCTGTAAAAATAATCCCTTATCGAGCAGAATACTTTCAGATTTTTGCTCATTTGATTAATTAATCACATTATTAGAATTTAATAGCTGATTCAATTCTACAAAGACAGCATTCATAAATTAAACCAAGTTCATATTGTTACGAATAGAATAATTTATGCTTATAAATATGTAACGTTAAGATAATATAAACTTATCTCAGCTCAGTATAAATTTATCGTAAAATTCAAATAACCATTTAGCATTTTGTTAGACATCATAAGCACTGACCGATGTAATTTTACGAATTCTAACAGTCAATTCCTTCACGATATAATTGACAGATACAACCAACATCAAACCAATCATAAAAGATCCAATGATATCAAATGGAAAATGAACCCCAACATAAATCCTTGATAAACCAACGACCATACCAGCAAAAATACCGAATATACCAATCTTCTTAAAGCCTGCTAACCAATATGAAAAAGCAATAATTGCAATGGTTAAGGTATGCTGACTGGGAAATGATGAACTTGGACCATGCCCAATAAGTTGATGACCTAGTCCTATTTCAAACGGACGTGGATGATGGTAGAAAACTTCAGCCAAATCACTCAGGATCAAAGAAAGCAATACAATTAAAAGTGTTTTAGCGAATAAATAGTTATAGATTTTCCATTTGTAAATCAATAAAAATAAGAGAAAACATATAAAAACTGTATTTAAATCATGTGCCGTGAATATGGCAATTCTATCTAAAACAGGACTTTGAGTTGCAATCGAGTTGATACAATCAAACAAATACATGTTTAAGCTTTCGAAGATCATTGCATCTTTATTAAATTAACTCGTCGCAATATATAAGCTGATCATGAAAGAATTATTAATGTAGTAGTCAAAATTCTTTTTTTGAAATCATATGCCGCACTTTACACCAAACTAAGCAAACTTTTTACGATATTGATTAGGCGAAATTCCTGTCCAATGGCGATAAGCTTTCCTAAAGTTTGAAGTATCTGAAAAACCAAGTCTTTCGGCAATTTCGTCCATACTCAGTGTTGTCGCGGCTAGATACTCATCGGCAAGACGTGTTCGCGTACTATCCAATATTTCCTGGTAACTCACGTTCAGATCGGCTAAACGGCGATATAAAGTTCTTTTAGATACATTTAATTGATCTGCCATCTGTTGAGCAGTTGGAAAATTCCCAACACTGTCCAAAAAAATAAGACGAATCGTTTTGATCAGTTCAGATTCCTCATCATTTTCATCTCCCAACATCCGTTCACAAAAAGATTGGCACATATCCGCAGTAATCGGGTTTGCATTTGGACAAGGCGCATCTAACCATGCTAAATCGAAATGCCATTGCATCACCTCTGCATCGAATTCCACAACACAACCAAACACCTTTTGGTATTCATATGCATATTCAGGGGCAGGATAAGGCAGCAATAACCTTTTAGCTTGAAATGGCACTTCGAGTACACACTGAATTAAGGTCTGCATTGAACTAAACCAAAACTCGCAAATTAATGGTAATAAATGTCCTAAAGCAATAATTTCTTTAGCTTCAAAAATTGCAGTATCATTTTGTATATAAAATGATTTTTGCAGTACAGGACTGGCTAGTTTGATATGTCGAATACCAAGTTCGACGGCTTGTTGAAAGTTACGAGAGGAGTACAGTGCATAACCGTACACCCCAAAATCTGATTTTTTTTGTTTTTGCCCTGCCCTAAGCCCGATCAATGGATCTTTAGACAAAGATTGGATATTTTGAAATAGCTTCAACTTTTGATATTGAGATATTGTTGTGGTCGCACTTGTCAGCGCATCATGCGCAATACCCGTACCGTCCAACATCTGAGCGATGGAATATCCTTGTTTTTGCATTTCATCAAACAAACTGCTTAAACCAAGTATAGGCGTGCCTTGACCGAATAGCGTATGATCATAACCAGCTTCAATATAAATATTTTGCTCAATATTCTGTTTAGGCATTTTTACTTTATCCATTCGATCAGTAGATAATGGCACTAAATTACTTTTTGTTGTCTCAATTTAACATCGACTAAAAATTCAATCAATCATAAAGTCTATTTCTACCAATAAGCATGGAAGGAGCAACAATGACACTTTCTCATTCGCAGGAATTTAGCGACTCGGCAACTAAACATATGCGCTTGGTATTCGCCCAACAACGTGCTGCTTTTGATGCGCATCCATATCCTGATCTCGATGCTCGACGTACAAAATTATTCAAACTTAAAAAACAAATTATTCGTTACCAAGATGTTATCGCTGCTGCCATCAATAGCGACTTTAGTTCTCGATCGGTAGATGAATCAAAATTATTGGATTTATTAGGCTCAGTTTTGGAAGCAGAACATGCCATTCGACATTTACGTAAATGGATGCGTCCAAGTAAACGCCGTACTGAATTACTGTTTTTATCAAACCGTCTGGCTGTCCAATATCAACCGAAAGGTGTGGTCGGCGTGATTGTGCCGTGGAACTTCCCTGTTTATTTAGCACTTGGCCCATTGGTTGCGGCAATCGCTGCGGGCAATCGAGTCATGATTAAACTGCCCGAGATTACGCCTGCAACCAATGCAGTACTGAGACGCATGCTGGCTGAAGTTTTTACTGAAGATGAAGTTTGTATTTTCGGTGAAGAAATTCTTGATCCTGCACAATTCACATCACTCCCTTTTAACCATATTGTGTTTACAGGTTCACCTGCAATTGGTCGAGTGGTAATGCGTGCAGCAGCAGAAAACCTAACGCCTGTCACATTAGAATTAGGCGGTAAATCCCCTGCGCTTGTCAGCCGTCATTATCCCTTAGCCGATGCAGCTAAACGCGTATTGCATGGTAAGGCAACCAACTGTGGGCAAATCTGTGTTGCACCTGACTATGCGCTTGTGCCGAAAGAACAAGTGAATCAGTTTGCAGAAGAATGTAAAAAGAATTTTACGGCAATGTATGGCAGTAACATCAGCAATAATTCTAACTACACCTCTATCGTCAATGATCGCCATTTCAAACGTTTATTAGAAATCCTAGACGATGCCAAAGCCAAAGGTGCTCAAATTATTGCCTGTGCCGAATATGATCGTGATAAAGATGCACGTCGTATGCCTGTACATATTGTGCTGAATTGCACACCCGACATGCGTATTCTCAAAGAAGAGCTGTTTGGCCCAGTATTGCCCGTAGTTGCTTACGATAAGGTTGATGACGCGATCGCCTATATCAAAGCAGGTGAACGACCTCTAGCACTCTATTGTTTCACACATGATTCAACTGAACGTGACCACATCTTAAAAAAAACTCATTCAGGTGGTGTCACAATGAATGATTGGGGTTGGCATGTGGTCAACCATGATGCACCATTTGGTGGTATTGGTAACTCTGGTATGGGGACTTATCACGGTGAAGAAGGCTTCCGTGAGCTATCACATGCGAAAACAGTTTTTGCTCGTCATCGCTTCTTCCCAACGCAATTATTCTATCCACCTTATGGCACTTGGGTGCAAAAACTTGCTTTGAGTTTCTTCTTGAAAAAAGGCGATCCAAACTTAAAATAAATCGTTTATTCGTCAAAAAGAGAGTTTTGCAAACTCTCTTTTTATTTTTCAATTTAGGATTGTCCTTGAAAACGCAATCCCACGCCTGCAATAGTAAAAATATATTTTGGAGTGACCGCAGAATCTCCAATTTTGCTGCGGAGTTTTTTCACCAAGATTCGAAGATAATGGGTATCTTCTTCATGGCTAATACCCCATAACTCGGTCATAATTTGCTTTTGCGTAACAATCTTCCCCTGATGGCGAATCAGTAGTGCTAACAGTTGAAATTCTTTTTTGGTAAGAACAATTTCTTCCTGAGCAAATGTCACCACATGTTCAGCCACATCCACAGATAATTGACCATCATCAAATACAATGTTCTGTTCAGACTGTTGTGGTTTGTTACGAAACATCACTCGAATACGGGCACACAATTCCTGAATGCTAAACGGTTTGGTCACATAATCATTCGCACCTGCATCGAGCAATTTAATTTTTTGATTTTCATCAGGACGGGCAGATAGCACAATCACAGGAATATCTGACCATTGCCTCATCTCAGTCAACACCTGCTGTCCTTCCATATCTGGCAAACCCAAATCTAAAATCAGTAAATCCGCACCACGGGTTGCCAAAATTTCTAAGCCTTGCATGCCATTTTCAGCAACATGCACCTGATAACCTTGTGCACGTAAAGCAATGTCTAAAAATTTTCGAATTTGAGGTTCATCATCAATAATCAGAATTGATGCATTTGGATGGGTTGTTTGCGGCATAAATAATAATTTTAATCCTGATGTAACGGTAATCGTATGCGAATTAAGGTGCCTTGACCATCTGTTCCAGCAAAAGCTTCAATACTACCCATATGAGCGCCAATAATGGCTTTGACAATCGCCAGTCCTAAACCTGTCCCCGTTTTTCCTCGATCACCGCGTTGCATGGTGTAGAACATATCAAAGATTTGCTGGCGTTCCTCTTCGGGAATGCCAATTCCTTGGTCGATAATGTCAATTTGCAGAAATTGTTGCTCTTGCTGAATCTTTATTTCAATCGGAACATTCTCTGGTGAGAACTTGGCTGCATTTTCCAAAACATTAAAAATGGCTTGTTCAATCAAAGCAGGATGCACATACAATTGCGGAAGTTCTTCGGCCAAAGCAACTTCGATTTTCACCTCAGGCTGATAACGTTTCAGTCGTTGCGTTGCCGAGCCAATCAGCTCATTTACACCAATGCAAGCACGACTTAAAGTCAAACCTTGATGACCTAATCGCGTCATATCCAACAGGTTTTGAATATAACGATCGAGTCGTTCCCCCTCAATGTGAATGGTATCTAATAATTCATGCCGATCTGTCTCAGGCATTTGCTCGCCATAATATTTAAGCGTGTCTGCTGAGCCAATCATTGCCGCCAACGGCGAACGTAAATCATGCGATACCGAAGAAAGCAAAGCTGAACGCAGCTTTTCCGTTTCAGCCACTACTCTAGAATTTTCTAACTGTAAAGAGAGCTGAACCCGGGCAACAGTTTGCGCAATATC
The DNA here is from genome assembly GCF_013391535.1 of Acinetobacter sp. SwsAc4. Taxonomy (NCBI): domain Bacteria; kingdom Pseudomonadati; phylum Pseudomonadota; class Gammaproteobacteria; order Moraxellales; family Moraxellaceae; genus Acinetobacter; species Acinetobacter sp. SwsAc4. Next base: position 39,362 of record NZ_JACAXC010000015.1, on the reverse strand, counting down.
TTCAATCATCAACTCAGTTAAACGTTGCAATTCAAAACTAATGCTTTGAGCGTTTAGATGAAACCGAATTGCAATCACGCCATATTCTTTAACTAAATTCAGCGGAATGAACCACCATTCAGAATTGGTCAGGGTATTGGTAAAACGTCCACAGGGTTTCGCATTCTTTTGCGTCCAATCTGCGGCAATTTGATCTTTTTCATTTAAGACGGATGGATCACCTAAGGACTGATTTTCAACTTTTAACCAGACCGTGGCATTTAATGAAGTTTCTAAATGTTGTTTGGCGACATTTAACACCTGTTCAATATCTACACAGGTCGATAGCTTGCGCTCTAATTCTTGTAATTGTAACGAGACTGAATTTGCTGCGCGTAAACTCAACACCTGAGCACGTAATTGGTTGGCTAAACGCCCGACCAGTAAGGCTGAAATAATGAACGTGATAATGGTAATCACGCCGCGTTCAGCACTGATCATAAAGGTAAAGCGAGGTTCGATAAAAAAGTAGTTGTAGAGTAGAAAACAAATGAATACGCTGATAATTGTAATCAACATGCGTGCGCGTATCGCAACCAGTAATACGGTCACAATAAAAATTAAGGCTAAATCATTATACCCAATAAAATGATCACTGATTGCAGCCACAATCAATCCTAGCAATACAATGATAATACTTTCAAAAACTTCACGTTGATTAAACGCCAAGCCTTGTTCCAGCCAAGATGAATGCGCCACATCTTTCTGCAAATGCTTTTCATTATTTTTGGCTTTTAAAGGCTGAACAAAGGTGATTTCAAAAGGATGCTGTTTCTCTAACAGTTGATCGGCAATATGATCTGAAAATAAGCGTTGCCATAGCGATTTTTGAGGACTTTTGCCAAGCAAAATATTAGATGCACCATAATCATAAGCAGCTTGTAAAATGGTCGATGCAATATGATTGCTATACAGCAAATAGGTATCTGCACCGAGCTTACGCGCTAGATTGAAAGCCTTCGTCACTGCAAAGGCTTGGGTCGTTTCAACCTTACTTTTTTGAATCGAAATGACACTCCACGTTGCATTGCGCCTTTCCGCAATCCGATGCGCACGGCGTACCAAATCTTCAGAGAATTCAGAACCATCTATCGCCAACATCACATGATTTTGAATCGGAATAATCTGCCCTTGCGCAACAAATTTTTCTCGATAATCAATATCGACCTGCCCTGCAACAGTTTGAATTGCCAGATCACGTAACGCCGTCAAATTCGCAGCTTTAAAAAAACCTTGTAATGCATGGGGTGCAACATCGGCGAAATAAATCTTGCCATGATTCATCCGTTCTAATAGTTCGGGAACAGGTAAATCAACCAGTCGAATATCTTTCAAACGTTTCAGTAATGCATCGGGGACAGTTTCAGTTACCCGAATCCCCGTAATTTGAAAAACTACATCATTCAGACTTTCCAAATGCTGAATATTTAAGGTGCTATAGACATCAATGCCTGCATCCAACAACTCATTGACATCTTGCCAACGATATTCATGCCGACTATTGGGTACATTACGATGGGCCAATTCATCAACAAGCACAATTTGAGGCTTTAATTTAAGAATTTGGTCGAGATCCATCTCTTCCAACATTCGCCCCTGATATTCCACAGACTTTCTTGGAATAACATTCAGCCCTTGAATCAAAGCTTCGGTGTCAGATCGACCGTGGGTTTCCACCACGCCAACCACCACATGCTGCCCTTGTTGCATCAATTCATGCGCTCGGGTCAGCATGGCATAGGTTTTCCCCACCCCAGGTGCTGCACCCAAGAAAATGGTCAAACGTCCAGATTGTTCACGTTGACTATGTGCCAACCATGCATCTGCTTTGTTATTACGGTCGATCTGCATAATTACGCTCTATCAACGTGTGGTCGATGACAATTGATCTAAGGCCAAATTTAGCTGTAACACATTCACTCGGGCTTGCCCATATATGCCGAATTGTGCAGGCTGAGTTTGTTGTTGTACCAAATCACGAACTTGCTGCTCAGGCAAATGACGTTGTTGCGCCACTCGCTTCACCTGTAACAATGCACTCTCAGGTGAAATATCAGGATCAATCCCACTACCTGATGCAGTTACCATCTCGTTCGGCACGTGTTGCTTAGTAATCTGATTATTTTGGGCAAATTGTACTGTTCGCTCTTTAATTTGTTTTTGCAAATCAGGATTAGAGATTGCCAAATTACTGCCTGCCATACCATCGACATTGTAACTTACCGCACTTGGTCGTCCATGGAAATATTGTTCACTAACAAAGTTTTGCCCTACCAAACTTGACCCCACTACTTTACCATTCAGTTCAATGACACTGCCATTGGCTTGTTTGGGAAAGATCAACTGCGCAATCGAGACACTTGCTGTAGCGTACAACATGCCTGCAATGAAAAAACCAACCACAATCAAACCGAGGCTTGGGCGTAAAACTGAATGGACAGGATTCGATAATTGGAGATTCTGTTGATTCAATTGTTCATGCTTCAATAAAGTATTCATTTCCAACTCCTAAATCCACAAGGACACAACAAGGTCAATCAGCTTGATCACAATAAACGGAAAGATCACACCACCTACACCGTAAATCAGCATATTACGGCGTAGCAATTGCAATGCACTGGCAGGTTTGAATTGAACACCTTTGAGTGCCAATGGAATCAGCATTGGAATAATCAAGGCATTAAAGATCAAAGCGGAAATCACCGCACTGCTTGGACTACTCAATTGCAAAATATTCAAAACACCAAGTTGTGGAATCGCTACCGCAAACAATGCAGGTAAAATGACAAAGTACTTAGATACATCATTTGCCAAAGAAAAAGTGGTTAATGCTCCACGAGTAATCAATTGCTGCTTACCAATTTCGACCACATCTAGCAATTTGGTCGGATCAGAATCTAAATCCACCATATTGCCCGCTTCTTTGGCTGCTTGAGTACCTGAGTTCATAGCTAAACCAATATCTGCCTGTGCCAAGGCTGGTGCATCATTGGTACCATCACCCACCATTGCGACTAATTTTCCTGCTGCTTGTTCGTTACGAATACAAGCCAATTTATCCTCAGGTCTCGCTTCTGCAATATAGTCATCCACCCCTGCTTCGGCAGCAATCGCAGCCGCAGTTAATGGATTATCTCCCGTGACCATAATGGTTTTGATGCCCATTTCACGTAACAGTGCAAAGCGTTCTTTAATGCCTTGTTTGATCACATCCGAAAGTTCAATCACACCTAAAATATTGTGATTCGAAGCCACTACCAATGGTGTCGCACCTTTAGAAGCGACTTGTTCCACACGGGTTTTAAGCTCAATGTTGTCTTTGATTTCTTGGTTGGTAAAGTTAAGAATAGCATCTACTGCACCTTTACGAATGGTTTGCCCAGTGGCGAGATTCACTCCAGAGAGACGTGTTGATGCACTAAATTGAATGAACTCAACATCTTTCGGCTCTTGGATACTTTCACCTAATTCTTTGCCAAGGCTGATGACCGACTTCCCTTCAGGCGTTGGGTCAGCAAAAGAGGTCAACATTGCTGCTTGACGTAATTCACTTGCACTTACGCCAGCCAATGGATAAAAAGCAGTGGCTTGACGGTCGCCATAGGTGATCGTGCCTGTTTTATCCAACAGCAACACATCAATATCACCTGCAACTTCAACCGCTTTCCCTGATTTTGCTAAGACATTGGCTTTTAAAGCACGATTCATTCCCGCAATCCCGATCGCAGGCAGTAAGCCGCCAATCGTAGTTGGAATCAAACAGACCAATAGTGCAATCAGTAAGACCATACTGATTTTGATTCCCACCATTGATCCCATAACAGGTAAAGTCAGCACCACCACAATAAAGGTGATGGTCATAATATTGAGTAAGATACTCAATGCGATCTCATTTGGTGTCTTTTGACGGTTGGCACCTTCCACCAAGGCAATCATACGGTCCAAGAAGCTATGCCCTGCTTCATTACTGACTCGAATAATAATTTCATCTGACAAAACCTTAGTGCCGCCAATCACACCTGAACGGTCAGTATTGGCTTCACGCAGTACGGGCGCAGATTCACCTGTAACCGCTGATTCATTGATCGTGGCAAAACCCTGAATAATTTCACCATCCGCAGGAACAATTTCACCTGCTTTGACAACGACAAGATCATCTTTTTTGAGTAGGTTTGCAGAAATCACTGTCGGTACGGCATTCAGGTCGGCAATTCGATTTGCGGTTAAGTTTTCACGTGCCTGACGTAAAGATGCAGCTTGTCCACGTCCCTTAGCTTCAGCAACCGCCTCGGCATAATTGGCAAATAAGACCGTGACCAATAAAATCAAACTGAGGGCTAAACCAAAACCCAAACTGGCATTTCCCATCAAAGTGGCAAGAAGGGTTAAAACCGTTCCCACCCACACACATGCCATCACTGGATTTTTAAACGCATGTTGAGGCAGCAATTTATGGAAAGTTTGCTGAATAATTTCTTTATTCAAAATATCCATCTGTTGTGTCGCAGTTGAATGTTTCATTGTGCTTGCTCCACGCTTAAACTTTTATCGACAAATAGTCAGCAATTGGCCCAATCACCAACACAGGCATAAATTGCAACAAGGTGAGGATCAGCACGATCCCGATTAAAGTCAGGGCAAAGGTTGGAGATTCGATCTGTAAAGAACCTTTGCTTTCGGCTGCTTGCGGTTTGGTTGCTAAACTGACTGCAATTAAAACTGGAATGATCAACACGCTATAACGCCCTGCCAATAAAGCAACACTGGCACTTAGGTTCCACCAAAGCGTGCTATCACCTAAACCTTCAAAACCCGAACCATTGTTGGCATAGGCGGAGACATACTCATAAAACACTTGGCTAATGCCGTGAAATGCGAGATTGGAATTCCCTGTCATGGATGGGAATGCAATAGCAATCGCAGTCAAACCAAGAATCACCACAGGTTGTAAAAGAATCACCAGTGCTAATAACTTAATTTCAGTGACTTCAATTTTTCGACCAAACAATTCAGGGGTACGCCCAGTCATCAAGCCTGCGATAAATACCGCTAAAAACAGATAAATGAAGAACTGTAATAGCCCACACCCTATGCCGCCCCAAATGGCATTGATCAACATATTGCACAGTTCAACCAATCCCGTGAGGGGTGAGGCAGAGTCATGCATCATATTGACTGAGCCGTTATTGACTTGTGTGGTCAAGCTTCCCCACAATGCCGATGCTTCAGCACCGAAACGCATTTCCTTCCCTTCCATCAAAGCAGTATTTGGAGTGAGCGAAGATTTTTCAGCCCACAGGGTCAATAGCGTTGAAGAAAGAGACATCAGCAACATGCTGCCAAAAATCATCCACATCAGTTTTTTACGTTGAATAAAACGTCCAACCATAAACACCGCAGAAAGTGGAATCAGTAAAATCGCAATCATCTCCAGCACATTCGATAATGGCGTTGGATTTTCTAAAGGCACACTACTGTTTGGACCATACCAACCACCACCATTACTGCCTAATTGCTTGATCGCCACCATCGGTGCAACAGGTCCAAGAGGAATATGCTGGGTCTGAACTTCAGTGCTTCGATCTAAAACTTGCGCAGTTGGACCAGCAGAAAGTGTAGATGGCACACCTTGAAAAGTGAGTAGTAAAGAAAAAATAAATCCCAAAGGAATGAAAAATCGAAATAGTGGTCGGATGATATCCATCCAGTAGTTACCCAAATTAATACGATTCCATTTGTTTTGATCTAGGTCTTGTTGTTGAGCTGATTGTAAAAATAATGCTCTTAACATTGCGACTAATAAGGCAAGTCCCATAAGTGGCGACAAATATTGCAATCCCACAATCACGGTCATTTGCGATAGATAAGAGAGTTGAGACTGCCCCGAGTAATGCTGCTGGTTGGTATTGGTCAGAAATGAAATGGTGGTATGTAAAGCCAAATCCCAATTCATATTCGGGATATGATCAGGATTCAATGGTAGCCATGTCTGTGTCATTAAAATAGTGACACTTGCAGTAAGCAGTAAAATATTACTGAGCACAAATGCGGTTAAATATTGCCGCCAGTTCATCCCACTGCGCTTGACGCCCAGTAGCGCATAAATCGGTTGCTCAATCCATTTAAAAAAATGGTCACTTTTCATTGGCTTGACTTGCATCACATCCGCAAGATAGTGTCCGAGCGGATAAGCCAGCAACAATGAAAAGACAAATACAGTAATAAATTCCCACATAGCAAATGCCATTTAAAATAGGTCAGCTTTAGTATGGAAATGAAGGGCGTAAATTCTCTATATTGAAAAAACCAGTAGACGTAAATTTTGCGTAAAATTATTCCTAAACTATTCTCTGTAATGCCAAAAAATGCTTTAAAAAAAATTATGGAGAAAAATTTCTTAATTTTTACAAAAAATCTTTGACCCTATAAAAATTTTTTTTTGAAAAAATGTAAAAAAATAATATGCTAGCTTTCAGTTAATAATCTATATTTTTCATTATATTACCAGTAAATATAGAAATATACACCAACATAAATAGCATTATTTTCATCCTACTTCATGGTATCAATCGTACTGAGTAGTTCATTTAGAACATTTACTCTTATTTTAATTATGGTATTTTTGTTACATGAAGTTATAGCCAATCAAATATGAATGACTTTTTGATGTCATTTCATAGCTTCTAAACTTAAGAATCTTGAAGTTCAAGGAAAGATTTAAAATGAAATTAAAATATCTTAGCACTGCCATGGTCTTAGCGACGCTACCTGCAACTGGAGTATTTGCAGCTGCATTAGATCGCTCAGGTCAATCAATCTCTGCATTCTTGCAACCTGGTAACTATTTTGAAGCAGGTATTTCTGTATTAGATCCAAACGTTTCTGGTAAGGTACGTAATGGGTATACTCCAAATGCTGCCCTTCCTGCTAGTTCAGCTGGATTACAAAATACTAGCGTAGGAGAAATGACAGGGGACTACTACTTCCCTAGCGCCGCACTAAAACTACAAGTTACAGATAACTTCTCTTTTGGTTTAATTTACGACCAACCATTTGGTGCCGAGGTTGAGTATAGTACTGGTACTCAAAAAACTACTGCCTTACCAGGCCCATTAGCTCCGTTAGGTAATCAAGGTGCTTTTCACAATGGCACAGAAGGTACTTCTGCAGAGGTTAAATCACAAAGTATTTCAATGCTTTTTGGCTACCAACCAACTGAAAATTTTAATTTTTATGCTGGCCCTGTCTATCAAACAGTTGAAGGTGATGTTCAACTTCGTGGTCTTGCATACGGTGGCAGTACAGCATTTGGTGGCTATAATGCCAGCATTAAAGAAACTGGTGATATTGGTTGGTTAGCTGGTGCAGCTTTTCAAATTCCTGATATTGCATTAAAAGCTTCTGTTACATATCGCTCTGAAATTAAACATAAAGTTAATATTGATGAGTCATCTGCTGGTGCTGGACCAATCGCAGCGATTTTAAATAATGCTACAGGTTCTACAGATATCACAACACCACAATCTGTAAATCTAGACCTTCAAACAGGTATTATGGCGAACACTGTTGCATTCGCAAATGTTCGTTGGGTAAATTGGAAAGATTTTGCAATCCGCCCTTATGCATTTGGTATCGCATCTAATATTGCGGGTGCTAGCCCTACCATTAATAAACCTAATGGTTTTGATTTAGTTGCCTATACTGATGATCAATGGTCTATAAATACAGGTATCGGCCGTAAACTAAATGATCAATGGGCGGGTAATGTCTCTGTAGGCTGGGACTCTGGTGCAGGTAATCCTGTGACCACATTTGGTCCAACGGAAGGTTACTGGAACCTTGGCCTGGGTGTTCAATACAGCCCTACCCCAGCAACGTTCATCGCGGGTGGAGTGAAATATTTCTGGTTAGGTGATGCAAAAGGCCAGTCAGGCTCTCAGTTCAACACACCAGGTTATGTGGCTGACTTTAAAAACAATGATGCAATCGCGTACGGCTTAAAAATGGGTTATAAATTCTAATTTTGACCGATCAAAACAAAGGGCACATCATGTGCCCTTTGTTTTATCCAGTTTTCTGTTATTACCGTTAAAAACAGAAAAATCTCAGCTTTATTCTGGAATATTACGCTGAGATACTGAACGAATCGCTTGTTTCAACGCTTCATAGCCATGTAACGGTGGAAACTGTGGAAATTCAGCAATAACATTTGCAGGCGCATCAAACAAGAAACCATGGTCGGCTTCACCAAGCATCGTAGTATCGTTATACGAATCCCCTGCGGCAATTACCCGAAAGTTTAAACCATGTAATGCTTTAACCGCTTGACGCTTTTGATCTGGTTGACGCAGTTTATAGGCAGTAATCATGCCATTTTCATCGGTCTCAAGTTTATGACAGAAAATTGTCGGCCAACCTAACTGCTTCATCAATGGATGGGCAAACTCATAGAATGTATCAGATAAAATAATCAGTTGAAAATGAGTACGCACCCATTCTACAAACTCTTTGGCACCTTCAAATGGCCCCATGTCGGCAATGACCGCTTGAATATCATTTAAACCCAAACCATGTTGTTTAAGGATGTTTAAACGCTGGGTCATTAATACATCATAATCTGGAATATCACGAGTTGTTGCCTCGAGTTCTTTAATGCCAGTTTTCTTTGCAAAATTAATCCAGATTTCTGGAACCAAAACCCCTTCAAGATCTAGGCAGACGATTTCCATGAATGCTTCCAATGTTGGTTAAAAATTGCTGTATCATACCATTAACATTTTCAATTTTGCGCTGTTGTTGAATAAAACGGTTTTATTCTGCAAGATTAAAACCACAAGCAGGCCAACCGCTTTGCTTAGAATCATTTACAATTGTGCCCAAGCCTATCGCCAGGAACATTCATGACTGTTATTCCTACTATTGACCTTGTAGATGCGCTCGCTGCTGAATACGCAGACAAATCGCCACGAGAAATTTTAGAACTCGCACTTAGCCAGCAAGGTGAGATTGCAATTTCATTTTCGGGTGCGGAAGATGTTGTGCTGATTGATATTGCCTCACGCCTTGGCAAACCCTTTCGTGTATTTAGTCTGGATACAGGTCGTTTGCATGCGGAAACCTATCAATTCATCGAAACAGTCCGTAAACACTATAATATCAATATTGAAATTTGTTTTCCCGAATCTGCTGCAGTGCAACAATTGGTCAATGAAAAAGGGCTATTTGGTTTTTTTGAAGATGGTCATCAAGAATGCTGCGGTGTACGCAAGGTACAACCTCTACGCAAAAAATTAGCGACTTTAGATGGTTGGATTACAGGGCAGCGTAAAGATCAAAGCCCTACACGTAGTGATGTACCTATAGTTCAAGTTGACGTTGGATTCTCAGGTGAAGGTAAACAACTTATTAAATATAACCCACTTGCAAACTGGTCAAGTGCCGATGTGTGGAGTTATATCCGCATGATGGAAATTCCATACAACCCACTACATGAACGTGGTTTTATTTCCATCGGTTGTGAGCCATGCACACGCGCAGTTCTCCCGAACCAACACGAACGTGAAGGTCGTTGGTGGTGGGAAGAAGCGACCCACAAAGAATGCGGGCTTCATGCGGGCAATCTCAAAAAATAAAAAATCACGAGATTAATAACTAAAACCACTGATTCATCAGTGGTTTTATTTTTATTGCCTACTGTGTACAAAGTCATATTTTAACCAGAACAAACCGTATATACTTAGTTTAACGGTTCAATAATTCTAATAAGAGCTCAAAGAGTATCTTATAAAAAATGCAATGAGAGGCTATATCTGCTATGCGCCCATTACACCCTATTGATTTTATTTTTCTTTCACTAGAGAAAAGACAGCAACCTATGCATGTAGGGGGATTATTTTTATTTGAAATCCCAGAAAATGCATCTCCGACATTCGTGCATGATCTTGTTCAAGATATCCGTCAATCGAAGAGTATTCCGGTTCCTCCATTTAACAATCAACTGACAGGATTATTCTGGGGTGAAGATCCTGAATTCGATATCGATCATCATTTCCGTCATATCGCGTTACCAAATCCAGGGCGTATTCGTGAACTATTGGTCTATATTTCACAGCAACACAGTTCCTTGATTGACCGTGCTAAACCACTATGGACATGCGACATTATTGAAGGCATTGAAGGCAATCGTTTTGCAATGTATTTCAAAATTCACCATGCGATGGTGGATGGTGTTGCAGGAATGCGATTGATCGAAAAATCACTCTCCAAAGACCCAAATGAAAAGCATGTCGTACCATTATGGTGTGTCGAAGGAAAGCGTACTAAACGCTTAAAGGCACCTAAAGCCCCTACTGCAAGTAAAATCAGAGGAGTTTTGGATACAATTAAATCACAGTGTGAAGTTGCACCTAAAGTGATGCAGGAACTTTCACAAACCTTATTTAAGGAAATCGGGAAAAACCCTGATTATGTCTCAACATTTCAAGCACCACCATCGATCTTAAACCAACGTGTGAGTTCTTCTCGCCGTTTTGCTGCACAATCTTTTGAGTTGGAACGTTTCCGCCTTATCGCTAAAACACTTGGTGTAACACTCAATGACGTAGTACTAGCAGTTTGCTCTGGTGCATTACGTGAATATCTTATCAATCAAAATAGTTTGCCAAAAAAACCTTTGATTGCGATGGTTCCTGCTTCATTGCGTACCGATGATTCTGATTTCAGCAATCGTATTACCATGATTTTGGCAAACCTAGCCACTCATATTGCAGACCCAATTGAACGTTTAGAAATTATTCGCCGTAGCGTACAGAATTCAAAGCAGCGTTTTAACCGCATGACTGCAAATGAAATCCTGAACTATAGTGCATTGGTATATGGACCAGCAGGTTTAAACATCGCTTCAGGAATGTTACCGAAACGTCAGGCATTTAATCTAGTGATTTCGAATGTACCAGGTCCACGTGAACCATTATATTGGAATGGCGCAAAATTGGATGCGCTCTACCCTGCTTCAATCGTCATGGATGGCCAAGCACTAAATATTACAATGACAAGTTATTTAGATAAGTTAGAAGTAGGTTTGATTGCATGTCGTAATACAGTGCCAAAAATGCAAACTCTTCTCGTTCATCTAGAAGATGAAATTCAACGCTTTGAGCAAGTGATTCAAGATCAGCCACAACAGAAAGTTACAAATTAAGCATCGTACTGAAAAGAATTAAGGGGCTTTAAATCGCCCCTTATTTTTTACTTGTACGACAACGCTGTAATAGTTGATGGCAGGCTAAACGGATCATTGCCGTAGTAATTTGGATCTCTTTACCTTGGCTATCAACCATATAACATATATTGACTGGATTACTGTCTAAAACATGCTTAAAACCATGATTCACTAATCTTTCGCTCACATTCATAATTATATACCTCATATTATTTGCTAAGGTACTCAAGATACCTATGGCTCATTCTATGGTTCTAGTATTTAAAATTCATGATAGAAAGTAAAATTTCAGTTGTAACAAGGATTAAGCGAAATTTTGTTACAACTTTAGCTCAGAATGATATCGTATTGCTCTTGCGTATATAAATTTTCAACTTGGAATTTAATCACTCTGCTAATGAAATGCTCTAAATCTGCAACTGCTGGGGCTTCTGCCGTTAATAAACGATCAATCACTGCTGGATGTGCAACGACAGTAAAGCCACTCTTGGAATCAAATGCACGGGCATAGCGCAAAATTTCTCGAAATATCTCGTAACATACTGTCTCTGCTGTCTTTACATATCCACGTCCCTGACAAGTTGGGCATGACTCACATAATAAATGTTCTAAAGACTCACGTGTACGTTTACGTGTCATTTCAACCAAGCCTAACTCTGAAACTTGGGTGATTTTTGTTTTGGCATGATCACGTTCAAGCATACGTTCAAACTGACGCATGACCTCTTGTCGATGCTCAAGCTCTTGCATGTCAATAAAATCAATAATGATAATGCCACCCAAATTACGTAGACGAAGTTGTCTCGCAATGACTTGCGTCGCTTCCATATTGGTTTTAAATACCGTGTCTTCTAAACTACGGCCACCCACATAAGAGCCTGTATTCACATCAATGGTGGTCATGGCTTCAGTCTGATCTATCATCAGATAGCCGCCTGACTTAAGTGCGACACGGGTCTGCAACGCTTTTTGAATATCTTCTTCGACATTATACAAATCGAAAAGTGGCTTTTCGCCGGGATAGTGAATCAGACGATTTTCAATCGTTGGCACAAACTCCTGCACAAACTCACTTAACTTGGCATGAATCTCACGAGAATCGACATAAATTTTTGCCGTTTCATCACTGGCTAAATCACGGACAATTCGTTGCGGTAAAGGTAATTCTTCAAAAATAAGTTCAGGTGTCGCAACTTCTTTTTGCTTACGTTGAATATATTCCCAAAGCTTACTCAAATAACACATATCTTGTGCAATCGCAGCTTCATCTACACCTTCCGCTGCGGTGCGAACGATCACACTACCCGGTAAGCTGTGTTCGGTCTGAATGCGTTCAATCATGCTACGAAGTCGATCACGCTCTTCTTCTGATTCAATGCGTTGTGATACACCGATATGATTACCATAAGGCATTAATACTAGATAACGCGATGGGATAGAAAGATCTGTGCTTAGACGTGCACCTTTAGTTCCCAACATGTCTTTCATCACTTGAACCGTCAACATCTGTCCCGGATGCAGAAGCTCAAAAACATTTGGGGTAGGTTGCGAACGTGACCAGACCATATCATTGATATGTAAAAAAGCAGTCCGAGACAATCCAATATCAACAAAAGCAGCTTGCATACCCGGCAGTACACGTACCACTTTACCTTTATAAATATTACCCACTAAACCACGTTTTACAGTACGCTCAACAAATAATTCATTGACCGTACCATTTTCAATTAAAGCCACACGACACTCCATCGGTGTGACGTTAATTAGCAATTCTTCTGCCATAATCCACTCAAAATTTTATAAAAATTCTTATATCCGAAAGTGTCTACTTTAAATTTTAACGCTTTCTAATAACAGTGCTGTTTCGTACAACGGTAAACCGACCACATTACTATAACTACCCCGAATTTGGGGAATATATTGAGCTGCGATCCCTTGGATTGCATACGCCCCTGCTTTTCCAACAGGTTCACCCGTTGCCCAATATTTTTCCATTTCGGTATGACTTAACTGTTGCAACTCGACTTGAGTTCTAACCACTTTACTTAAGCATTGGACAGAGCTTGCCACACAAATTCCAGAGTACACATCATGCCATTGCCCAGAAATTGTTGACCAGATTTCAAATGCGTGCTGCTTTGATTGTGGTTTTCCAATGATCTTACCTGCAAAACTTAAACTGGTATCCGCAGCAATCACAATTGCATCAGGAAATAAACCTAGAACAGCATGTGCCTTTGCTCTCGCCAATCGTTCAACATAGTGTTCAACAATTTCACTTTCTCGGACACTTTCATCGATATCTGGACTATATATTTCAAAGTCCAGACCTAACTGTTGTAGCAGTTCTTTACGACGAGGTGAACTCGAAGCTAAAATTATGCGCGCCATTTTTGTAAGCAGTAATAAACCATCGGCCATCCTATCACGCTACTAACAAGCGGTTGCCAATGTCGCGCTATTGAAAAATGTGTACTCGATATTGTTTGACTCATCCACAAAAAGGTTAAATGTGCAATAATTGCAAGTACAGCGATTACCCATGAGTTCGCGAAAGTTAAAATTCGGCGTTCACGAATAAAATAACGCGTACCAAACGTAATCAAAACAAAACTTAGTGCATTTAAACCCAAAGGCGCATCTAACAATAAATCAGTGAAAATCCCCACTCCAAAGGCGAACCAAACCCCGCACCAACTAGGTTGATAAAGAATCCAGAACAGCATGGTCATCAGCATAATGGATGGTCGCCATCCTGAAGCTTCATAAGCAATGGGATAAACTAAAAGAATAGACCCGATAATAATTGAGATGATAATCATCCAAAGTGGATCTTTGCGTTTTTCAAAACTCAATCTAGCGATCGGCATAAGGTTGCTCCTGCGCTAAAGATTCTGAAAATAACACCACCACATGATGACCACTGGCAAGCTGTGCCGCAGGAATAACATCAATTTCTGCAAACTCACCTGAAGTATGACGGCTAACCTTAGAAACAGTACCCACCAAATAGCCCGCAGGAAAATGTTCGCCCAAACCCGAACTAAATACTTTATCGCCCACTTGGATGTTGGCGCTCGTCGGAACATATTCCATTTTTAGGCGACCTAAATCACCTGTTCCAGATACAATCGCACGCATTCCTGTCCGTTCTAAACGCACAGACAGCGAATGTTCTTTATCTGATAACAACATGATACGAGAACTATGCGGGTACACATTAATCAGTTGTCCCATAATCCCTTTATCATCGAGAACAGTTTGTCCAACTTTTAAGTGATCCATAGAGCCACGGTTAATGATAATAATATGGCGTAATGGGTCGGCATCGGTTCCAATCACTTCTGCAATTTGCATACGACCATCAATAATCAATGGCGTATCCAAAAGCCCCCTTAAACGGTTATTTTCCGCGGAGAGTTCTGAAAGTTTTTGGAGTCGAACTTGAGCTTGAAGGAGTTCAGCCTGCATTGCGGTATTTTCACGGCGCAATTGAGTTTCAGATTTGGTTTGTTGGTTCAGCCATTCTCGCGACAATACAGGATAACTTGCCAGCGCATAAATTGGATTATACGCTGCATACAAGACATCTCTTGCAGGTTGAATCACATAAGGCATGCGCCAATCAAAGAAAAGCACCACCAAACATGAAATAACCGCAATAATAAATGAGCGAAAAGATGGCGGTTGTCTTGAAAAAAGATTCGGTTGCACCGCCTAGTCCTTATGATTTAGCCAACAAAAAGCATGTCATGGTTCGGATTATCAAAGAACTCTAAGACTTTACCGCCACCACGCGTGACGCAAGTTAAAGGGTCATCCGCAACAATCACAGGTAGACCTGTTTCTTGCGCCAGCAGTTTATCAAGGTTACGCAATAATGCGCCGCCACCAGTCAACACAATACCGCGCTCTGCAATATCCGAAGAAAGTTCAGGTGGAGTTTGTTCTAAAGCAGATTTTACTGCGCTCACGATGCTTTGTAATGGGTCAGCAATCGCTTGTGAGATTTCATCAGAAGTGACGGTAATCGCACGGGGTACACCTTCTGCCAAATTACGACCACGAACTTCGATTTGAAGGGTTTTACCATCAGTCACAGCCATACCCACTTCTTTCTTAATGGTTTCTGCTGTGGTTTCCCCAATCACGCAACCATGCGCTTTACGCACATAATTGATAATTTGCTCATCAAATACATCGCCACCGATACGTAATGAATCGGCATAAACACAGCCTTGTAATGAAATGATCGCAATCTCGGTCGTACCGCCACCCACATCCACCACCATCGAACCACATGCTTGTTCGACTGGCATACCTGCACCAATCGCTGCCGCCATTGGCTCTTCAATCAAACGCACATCACGTGCGCCTGCATTAAATACAGCCTCACGAATCGCACGACGTTCAACTAAAGTCGATTTACATGGGACACACACCACAACACGCGGTGCTGGTGGAAATAAACGCTTTTCATGTACTTTACCGATAAACTGATTCAACATGGTCTCAGTGACTTCAAAATCGGCAATCACACCGTCTTTCATCGGACGAATCGCTGAAATATTCGCTGGTGTACGACCTAACATTTGTTTAGCATCAAGACCAACAGCAGCAACAATTTTTTGTGAACCGCTATGACGAATCGCCACAACAGTCGGTTCATTTAATATAATGCCACGGCCTGGTGCATAAATCAGTGTATTTGCCGTACCTAAATCAATGGCTAAATCCGGCGAAAACAAGCCAATTAGTCGTTTTAGAATCACGGGGGCGTTCTCAATTAAACTTTGTATGGATGCAAGGTGGCAACTTTAACGAAATGTGATGCTTTGAACAAGTCAATCGCTTATTATAACGCACGATATTTTGCAATTTTTTGATACTGAATTAGGTAAAGTTATGTCTACATCATCAGATGCTCAGCAGACAACGGACTTAAATGCACAGACCGTTTCAGCGATTGCACATCTTGCTCGCTTGTCTCTAAATGACACGCAATCTACTGAATATGCTCAAAGTTTAAATAAAATTCTTGGCATGATGGAAAGCCTAAAAGGCATTAATACCGATAACGTTGAGCCTTTGAAAAGTCCTTTTGATAATCCGCAACCTTTACGTGCTGATATTGTAAGTGAAAGCAACCATCGTGATGAATATCAAGCGGTCGCTCCTGCAACAGAAGCAGGCTTGTACCTTGTACCTCGCGTAATTGAATAATTTCTATTCGATTAATCAATATTTTATATTTAGAATGTAAAGAAATTTTTCATATGACAGATTTACATCGCTTATCAATCCGTGAACTCTCTGAAGGGCTAAAACAAGCTCAATTTTCATCACGCGAATTGACCGAACATTATTTAAAACGTATTGCCAAAATTGACCCGAAAGTAAAAAGTTATGTAACGGTGACAGCAGAACAAGCACTTATTGAAGCTGATGCTGCTGATGTTGCACTTAAGTCAGGTCATGCACATGCGTTGGCAGGTATTCCTCTTGCACACAAAGACATTTTTTGTACCCAAGGCATTAAAACAACTGCCGGTTCAAAAATGTTGGATAACTTCATTTCACCTTACGATGCGACCGTCGTTGCCAAAGCCAAAGCTGCAGGTCTTGTGACTTTAGGTAAGGTGAATATGGATGAATTCGCAATGGGTTCAACCTCTGAAAGTTCATATTTTGGCGCGACAGGTAACCCGTGGGCATTAGATCATGTCCCAGGTGGTTCATCAGGTGGTTCCGCTGCGGCTGTTGCTGCGGACTTAGCTCCGATTGCAACAGGTACGGATACTGGTGGTTCAATTCGCCAACCAGCTTCATTCTGCGGCTTAACAGGCTTAAAACCGACCTATGGTCGTGTATCACGCTTCGGTATGATTGCGTATGCATCCTCACTGGATCAAGGCGGTCCAATGGCACGTTCTGCGGAAGACTGTGCTTACTTGATGAATGTGATTGCAGGTCATGATGCCAAAGACTCAACTTCGGTGAATAAAGAGGTTGACGATTACGTTGCTAACTTGAATGGCACAGCAGTCAAAGGCTTACGCATTGGTATTCCAAAGCAATACTTTAATGTGGCAGGTTTAGACGCCGATGTAAAAGCACGTGTTGAAGAATCATTGAAAAAACTTGAAGAGATGGGTGCAATCTTGGTTGAGATTGATCTCAACATGACTGAAGCCTATGTACCGACTTACTACCTGATCGCCCCTGCGGAAGCTTCTTCGAACCTGTCACGTTTTGATGGTGTACGCTATGGCTACCGTTGTGAAAATCCAGTGGATTTAATGGACTTGTACAAACGCTCACGTTCAGAAGGGTTTGGTGCTGAAGTACAACGTCGTATCCTGATCGGGACGTATGCCCTGTCTGCGGGTTACTACGATGCCTACTATGTCAAAGCACAAAAAGTACGTCGTTTGATTCAGCAAGATTTCCTGAAAGCATTTGAAAATGTTGACGTGATTGCTGCACCATCTGCACCAACCACAGCATATAAAATCGGTGCAAACCTCAGTCCGACTGAAATGTATTTAGGTGATATCTATACCCTTGCAGTGAACTTGGCAGGTCTGCCTGCGATCAACGCACCTATTGGTTTCGATAAAGACAGCTTGCCTGTGGGCTTACAGTTGATCGGTAACTACTGGTCAGAATCACAATTGCTTTCGATTGTGCATCAATATCAACAAAATACAGACTGGCATACCAAACGTGCGGCAATTGCTGAGGAGAATGCATAATGACTGAAGCTCAAAAGTTAAAGTTAATTGACGGTTGGGAAGTCGTTATCGGGATCGAAATCCATACTCAGCTTGCCACAAAGTCTAAAATCTTCTCTGGTTCATCGACTGAATTTGGTCAAGACCCAAATACACAAGCCAGCCTTGTTGATTTAGCCATGCCGGGCGTATTGCCTGTATTGAATGCCGAAGTGGTTGATCTTGCAATTCGCTTTGGTTTGGGTATTGATGCCTATATCGATCAAGCATCTGTGTTTGCGCGTAAAAACTACTTCTATCCAGATTCGCCAAAAGGCTATCAGATCAGCCAGATGGAAAATCCGATTGTGGGCTTGGGTCATATCGACATTCAACTGGAAGATGGTACGACCAAACGCATTGGCGTGACCCGTGCCCATCTTGAAGAAGATGCAGGTAAATCGATTCATGACCAATTCGAAGGTATGTCGGGTATCGACTTAAACCGTGCTGGTACGCCATTGCTTGAAATCGTATCTGAGCCAGATATGCGTTCGGTTGAAGAAGCGGTTGCTTATATCAAGTCTATTCACACGCTTGTGCGCTGGTTAGGTATTTCTGACGGCAACATGGCAGAAGGCTCATTCCGTGCTGATTGTAACGTGTCATTACGTCGTCCGGGTCAACCTTTTGGTACACGCTGCGAGTTAAAAAACCTCAATTCATTCCGTTTCATCGAGCAAGCAATCAATGTTGAAATTGAACGCCAAATGGAAATTTTGGAAGATGGCGGCACGATCGACCAAGAAACCCGTTTGTTCGATCCGAACAAGATGGAAACTCGCTCAATGCGTTCGAAAGAAGAAGCGAACGACTATCGCTACTTCCCTGATCCAGACTTATTGCCAGTGATCATTGCCGATGAGCAGATTGAAGCGGCACGTGCTGCGCTTCCAGAGTTGCCTGCTGCTCGCCGTGTCCGTTTTATGGCTGACTTCAGTGTAACTGAATACGATGCACATGTATTGACGCTGTCACGCGAAATGGCTGACTTCTACGAAGCTGTTGTCGCTGCTGCTGGCGGTGCTGCGCAAGGTAAGGTCTCTGCAAACTGGGTGATGGGCGAATTCTCAGGTGCTTTAAACAAAGCAGGCCTAGAATTGGCGGACTCTCCTGTTTCTGCTGAGCAGTTGGGTGGCATGATCGCGCGTATTGTCGATAACACCATTAACGGCAAAATCGCGAAGCAAGTGTTTGGCTTTATGTGGGAAGCAGAAGGAAAATCTGCGGATGACATTATTGCTGAGAAAGGCTTAAAGCAAGAAACCGATACAGGCGCGATTGAAGCGATTATCAAAGAAGTGCTTGCAGCCAATGAAAAAATGGTTGAAGAATACAAGTCTGGTAAGGAAAAAGCCTTTAACGGTCTAGTTGGTCAAGTCATGAAAGCTGCAAAAGGTAAAGCCAACCCAGCTCAAGTGAATGAGTTGATGAAGAAATTGATTGGTTAACTTATTAGCCAATTTATTGATTTCATGTTATAAAACCTCGTATTGATACGGGGTTTTATTTTTTAAATAAGGTTTTATCGTCATGCCAATTTTCGATATAAATAATAATTTACAATTACACACTGTGCAAAAAACCAACTTCCCTTTAGAAAAAGATTTGCAAACTTTAATTGAAAACAACCTAATCACTGTTTTTAACTGCCGTTTTATCGCAAGTGAATTTTCAACGGGTGCAATTCATGCTGGTCGAATTGATACTCTAGCTCTATCTGAAGATAATAATCCTGTCATTATTGAATATAAAAAAGTAGAGTCCTCAGAGCTCATAACACAAAGCCTATTTTATCTTCATTGGATTCAAGATCATAAAGGTGATTTTGAAATAGCAGCTCAAAAAGTACTAGGAAACAATATAGAAATTGACTGGTCAGATATTCGGGTCATTTGTATTGCACCAAATTATAAAAAATACGATCTACATGCAGTACAAGTTATGGGAGCAAATATTGAATTATGGCGTTATCAACTTTTTTCAAACCAAAGTTTGTATCTTGAGGAAGTTTTTCATAACACAACATCAAATACGCCAGTAACTCTCAATCAAACAGCGAAAAACCCTGTCATGGTTGCAGCGGGAAAAAAGGCTGCTATTACACGAAATATCGGACAATACACCATAGAGAGCCATCTACACAATAAATCTAAAGAAGTTATTGAGCTCATGGAAGCATTACAAGATATGATTATGGGTTTTGATGACTCGATTGAGGAAATTCCTAAAAAATACTATATAGCCTATAAAAGCACACAAAATATTTTAACTGTGGAAGTTCGCTTACGAAATTTAAAAATTTATTTAAAATTAAAACCTGAGGATATTCCTGTAAATACTCCAAATTATCGTGATGTTTCCAATATAGGGCATCATGGTATTGGCGATGTCGAGTTTACGATAACCAACCTCAATGAACTGATAGATACCAAACCATTTATAGAGTTAGCCTATAATAAAATTGGCGGTTAATTGTACTCAATCAATGAAAATTCTCGGTAAAACCACTTTCAACTCAGCAAATTTGTAATCCTGAATATTTCGAGTGACAATCATCGTACAGCCAAAACTTAAAGCAGCGAAATGTTGGATAGCATCTTCAAAATCAGTAAATTTAGAATCTAAAGCTTTTGTAATTCCAACATGATCAACAGGAATAATGAGTAAAAATTTTAAAAGTTGTCGGATAAAAAAACGCGCTTTCTCATCCCCACCCAGTTTACGCAAAATATAATAAATATTGGCAACACTATTTGATGAAATACAGCCTGTAAAAATCCCACTTTCACATAGAGCTAAAACCTGTTGACTTGCTTCAACAAAAGGCTGGCGCGCTAAAGCAACATCTAAAATCACATCAGAATCAACAAAAATACGCTCACTCATAGATGCTTTTCCAAACGTGCATCTGCGAGTAATTCTTTATAATCCTGCCTATTGTCCTGTGCAGCGAACATTCCTGTCAAATTTTCAGTAATCGGGCTTCTGAATTCATTATCTTTATTTGCTTGAGCTGAAATACGATCTAAATAAGCCTCAACCAAACTCGAAACACTTTGCTGATGTTGCTGTGCATAGTGCTTTGCTCGTTCAATCACATTTTTATCAATAGACAACGTCAGTTTTGCTTGCATAGCCTCCCCCTATACGTATTATTCAATCAATTATACGTATAGATTGTTTTTTAGCAAATCATTTTCGTGGATGAAGAAAAGTGAATTGATTACTTCCCTCTTAACACACCCAACTTATTCCATATATCAGGTGTTAAAAAAGTCGTAACCAATTTATTTAAATCAATATAACGCAACGTACCTTGTAACTGCTGTCTGACCGCTGGGTCTTTGACAATATCCTGCCCTGCACTCTGACCTAACTGTTGAAAAGCTTCGCCAACCGCTTGAATCCCCTCAGCCTGAATCACAGCCTTAGTCTGTGTCGAACACTGCTCCACGATCACACGCTGCAACACCTGCGCCACGCTTTGATCTAACGCATTTTTCTGTGCTTCGGTCACATGACTAAACTGCTTTAACTCAGGATGATTCGACAACGCTACAAACGTCCACTGCAATACGGTGGTTTTATCGCTCGCCGTGGTGGACTTCACCAAACATTCACTGAGTCGGTCAACGGTTGGCCCTGCGATTGCCACTTGGGTTGTTCCCAACACAGCCGCAACCATTAATATAGAACGACTCAAATGAGAAAATTTACGGCGTGATGAGGTATAAATAGTAGGAGACATAAGCAAAGTTCCAAAAAGCAATCAGTCTCTTTGTACCACGCACTATACAAATCATCTGTTATGACGCTGTAAATTGCGTAAGCTCAAAGCCTAAAAAATTAGGCAAAATGTAAAACCCGAACTTAACCTTGTCCTTGATAATCCCAATGTGCAGGAATATTTGGCTGCTGTGGTGCTTTGTTTAGATCAATATTGAGATTGCGACTACCCTTAAATGATTTTTCACCTGAATCTGATGCTGGTGATACATCTAAACTATAACGATAACGGAATTGCCACAACATCGGCTTAAGCGGACGAATATCTAGACTCAAACTATCTTCATCGTGACATTTACCTTTTGAAGTTTCATAATCCCGCTCAGAGAAACACGCCCGAATCATGCGATTAAAACTAAAAGGATAATTTTCAATAAAGCGATGTGTCTGCCCTGAATCCTTTAACTCATAAAAATTAGCACGCTCAATCCCTGCACCACCACCTGAATACATTTCTGAAAAGGTATCAATCTGTGCAATCGCATAACGATTTTCAGTCATTGGAAATAGTTTAGGAAAAATATATTGGGTAGTCCGTGCTGTTTCCTCAGAGGGCGCTAATTGCATATGCCACTGATGAGATAATTTCAGTCCAGTTGTTGATAGACGAAATTGAGCAATATCACTTCCTGACAATAACCATAGATATTGATCCGCAGTTTTTAAACTACGCCATTGCGCTTGCTGTTGGCAGAGATCTTTAAGTTGCTCACATATTTGCGTCTGCTCAATCTCACTGAGTTGTCCTTTTTTAAACTCAAATATCTGCAATGGCGCAGCAAAAATTGAAGAACTTAAACAACTAAATGAAACCGTTAAAATCAGCCCACTTAAATGAATTTTATTATTCAGCATGATATTTCCTTAGGCTATTTTATTGATGTAACGCTTTATTTTACAACGGCTTCGATTTTATCAAGCTCCCATACACCGCCCGCAGCAAGCCCTTTACACATGCCTGTCCACATATCTTTGGTATGTACAAATTTCTGCCCATCCCAAACCCATTCATCACTTGACCAGCAGTCTCCAATTCCCCGTCCTTTTTGTGAGCTACTGATTATCCCATCCCCAACATCGGAGGCATGTTCAGTCACAAAAATTGCTTTTCCTGTTAAAGACTCATCCAGCACCCAAGCTCCATACCCCTCATTATATGCTCCACGCCAGCACAGAGTCGTTGCCAATACTTTTTTATTGCTTAATTTGTAGAGTTCAATCGACTGAGGTTTTACGCCATCACTCGTATAAATTCCCTCACAAAAACCATCTTGTTTGGGTGTAGGTTGTGCTGCCATCAATGATTTATACACTGACTGATACTGCTTATTATTAGGCTGTAGAGTTAAATAAGGTTTGGTGGCTGTTTTAACATGTTTCACCAGCAATTTCGGTTGAGCCGCTAAAACTTTTGCTTCGTTTATTTTTCCTTTCCTGACCAATGCCCCTATTGTTCCAACACGTTTCTGAAAATCATCCATTTTTAATAAGCTTGCGGTCATGCCTGCATCCGAAATATTCCATTGCAGTCGGTTATTTTTAAATACTATGTTTGCTTTTCCACTGGCCTGTTGCAACAATCCATTCACCTGTGCTGCGGTCAATCTACCCACAAGAGGGAATTCAGTGCCATCCACCAAGACAGGCCCTAAATCCTTGCCATTGATATAAAAATGAATATTTTTAAGCTGAGTTTTAGGAATTTGAGGTTCGGTAAACCCATCACCCAAAGCAAACTCACCTGTGACTTGCTGAGCTTTGCCCGCCTGACGTGTTAATAGGATAGATGCTGGATAATCATCACTGGATTCATTGTGATAGCCTGCTACTCGACATGTTCCTGTATTACTACAGTAAATTTCCCAATCTTGATGTGAAAATGAAATCCCTTTGATTTCTTGTGCGAAGCTAGTAGAACTGAGTGCCATAAAGCAGCAAACTGAAAGTATATTCTTCACTGGTATCATTCTGTATTACTCATATTTATTATCAAACTTGAAAACAGTTTAAAGGGCTGATCTACACTTGTCATATGTCATTTTATTGCAGAAGATATGAGCTTAAAGCAAACTGAGTTTGGTGAAATTTAAAATCATTTTGTGTAGGTTGCGGCATGCCAAATGCGACGCTTTATTTTCCGCATCTTTTAAAACAAAGTGTGGAATATGAATACGGCGGTTATCAAGATCCACTTAAATTACTAAAGATCGTACACCCTTCAAAACAAATCGCTTTCTTTAGTTATCAGATTCCTAAGCTGAAGAACAGAACACATGGCGTAGCCAAATATCAAGATGAAGACACGTTTAACTTTAGAGAAATCAAAGTCACCGTTGATCAATCACAACAGCATTTGGTTGGAACTATTCTAAATTTTTACAACGCAACTCACTAATCAAATCATAGGCACAAAAAAACCTGCTAAGTTGCAGGTTTTTTTAATCACACTTATTTTTTTAAAATTGACTCGAAAGCTTTTAAACGTTTATAAATTGAGAGTAATTCAATAATGGTTTTCCATGAACTGATGAGATATTGAAATGATTCACGCACTTTATCAAAGATGTTACTGATTTGATTGATCAAGCCTAAAGTCATTTTACCTGATGCAATCGCTGGAAATAGGACAACTAAGCTGTATAAAACATCGAGTTGCTTATACCAAATCGCGACTAGATTAAAATAAGCATAGTGAAAATAAAGTCTAAAATAATTTAAACGAACTTTACTGAATAACTCTTTCAATGTAAGCGGATCAGCACGATTTTCATGGTCTTCCCCATAAACCAGTTCCTTACGATAAGCTGCTTCAACTTTTTGATTGTTAAATTGCAAGCCTGGTAGTTTTTGCCCGACAAACATTAAAATAATCGTACCCACGATAGCCCAAACCACAGCAGCCCACACCAATGAGTGTTTGATTTCACCAACGACAGGTAAGACAGGTACTTTTTCTGAAATTTTGAACAATAGCGGTAAAAAGGCAATGAGAACCATCACAGATTTAATCAACTCAACACCTAAATCCTCGACGATAGTTGCGAAGCGCATCGTATCTTCCTGAATACGCTGCGAAGCACCTTCAACGTGGCGTAATTGCTCCCAATTTTCTGTGTAGTATTCATTCATTGCTGTCCGCCAACGGAATACATAATGACTGGTGAAAAAGGCATTAATCACGGCAAATGTAACAGCAACCATCGCAATATAAAGGAATGTTAGCGTACCTTTATATAGATCATTAATATTACCGCCACCTTCACTTAGCATCTTTTGGATCATATCCCAAAATGGACCATACCAAGCATTGATCGCAACACTTACCTGCACGCCAAACCAGATATTAAACAAAATAAATGCAGAACCCCAAACTGACCATTTCTGCCATTTATTATCAGAAAAAAATCGCCAGAACCCTGCAAAAAGTGCTGTTGAAGCCAAAAACCAAATATAAAACCAAATGAATGATGCTGATAAAAATCGACTCACACCAACAGGTAGCTCTGCTTCAGCATACCCTTTGGTAAAACCGAGATATTCACCCCACCCATGACCACCTGTATACCAAAGCAGCATATTCAGGGCTAACCACACAACGACTGAAATAAAGAACAAGCGTGGATTAGGAAAAAAAGATTTAAACATCGCGTTTAACAATCCTTGTAGTGTTGCTATTGACGTTGGAACGTCATCCTATAATTTCAAACTTAAATTTGTCTGATAAAAACGTTTAATGAATGGTAGTTATTTACAGGTTTTCTCAATTTTTTGATAGCTTTTTGTAGCGTATTTACAATTTGTTTAATAAACATCAACTGGATAGACAAACTTAAACATTATAGCTGTCTACCCTTAATTCAATATTTTGCAGAAACTATGGCTCAAGGCTACTCATTTTTAAAGCTAAATCCTGTTGATTTAAATCAACTTGCTTTGTTTTGCTTTTAATTACCCATTGAATATTGGCCAATTTTTCTTTTGCAGCATCAATACCCGCTTGCATAGTCATTTCACGGCCTTTGATATCAAAGATATGCGCTTTTTCACGTAGATCGGGCTGAATGACAATATCTGCATTTTTCAATTCTTCTTCAGCCAAACGTCCTTGCATAATGTTGATATTTTGGTTGAATAGCCCCCAAACATTACTGGTTTCAGTATGAATAGGTTGTGCCAAAATATCCACTGCAATCACCACATCTGCGCCTAAATCCCGTGCAACCTGTACAGGCACAGGACTGACTAGGCCACCATCAACATATTCCACATTACGGATCTTGGTTGGTATAAACATACTCGGAATCGAAGCAGATGCACGTACTGCTTGGCCTGTATTACCATAATTGAATACAGTTTTGGTGCCGTCTTTTAATTCCGTTGCAACCACATACATCGGGATTTTTAACTTCTGTAAAGGAATGTTTTGGACTTGCTCATTCACATAGTCCTCAACTTTTTTACCATCAAAAAAACCTTTTAAACTGATATTCACTTCTCTTACATCGGTAGCCTTAAGCTTAAGCGCAATATCTCTCAACTCTGCAGCGGATTTACCACTTGCATAAATTGAACCTACAATACTGCCTGCACTTGTACCTACAATAAAATCAGGGCGAATACCTTGCTGTTCCAACACTTCAAGTACGCCGATATGAGCATATCCACGTGCCCCACCACTGCCGAGTACTAAGGCAACAACGGGTCTTTTTTCTTGTTGATTAATATGTGCAAAGGGCTGAACAACTGCTTGTACTTGGGCATCTTCAACTAAAGGTTTTAAATGCGAAGTCGTTTGACAACCCGCCAAAATCACCATTGAAAGTCCAAGCGTCAATAATTTAAGCTGTTTCATATGCTGTCTTGCCATATCTACGTGGTTCTATCTTTTAATTTTAACGCCATTATTGGTGAAATGCTGTATCAATTTTTATGTATATATACAATATATATTGATAAAAAGCCCCTCGAAAGGGGCTTTAATTTAGTGAAGTAAGCCTTTATAAATCCAATAACTTACCAGATATCAGAATCTACTTTTTTCTTCAGCTCAGGATATTGATCAATCTTGAACTCTGGTTCCTTGATCCCTTTTTTAAGCTGAGAGGTATAATCTTTCAACAATATGCGTGCCATTGGTGTTAACAGCAGGATTGCCACAAGGTTAATGGTGGCCATCAAGCCCATTGAAAGGTCGGCCATTGACCAGATTAAAGGTACACTTGTGATCGCCCCGAAATAGACCATTGCCAATACCAGCAGGCGGAAAATGAACATGACCTTTGGGTTGTCATTAATGAACTGTACATTGCTTTCAGCATAGGCATAGTTACCAATAATTGAGGTAAAGGCAAACAGGAACAGAATAATGGCAAGGAAGCCTCCACCCCAGCCACCAATTTGGCTCTCCAATGCTTTTTGGGTCAATGTCACGCCCTCAAAGCCAGCTTCATGATACAGGCCAGACACCATGATGATGATCGCAGTACATGAACACACCACGAAAGTATCAACAAATACACCCAGCATTTGTACCAGCCCCTGATTCACAGGATGCTTCACATCAGAGGCAGCAGCAGCGTTTGGCGCTGAACCCATGCCTGCCTCGTTGGAGAACAAGCCACGCTTGATGCCCATCATCATTGCCATAGAAATCATCGCACCAAAGAAACCACCTGCTGCCGCATTAAACTGGAATGCTTCGGTGAAGATCAGTTTAAAAATCTCAGGCAACATCGGCAAGTTGGTTATCGCGATGTACAAGGCGACCATGATATAAAGCAATGCCATGAAAGGAACAATACCTTCGGCAACCTTGGCGATACGCTTGATCCCACCAAAAATGATCAATGCCGTCATAACCACCAATGCAATACCAACCCATGACACTTCAAAATTAAGACTACCGAGACCCAATACAAAATTGGCTTTATCCCACCCCCATGCATGTGAGGTTGCCCCAATAATCGCATTTGCCTGCACGGCATTAAATACAAAGCCATAAGCCAGAATGAGTGACAGTGCAAAAACAATCCCCAGCCATTTTTGTTTTAAACCCTGAGTAATATAGTACGCAGGTCCACCTCGGAATTGCTTGTTTTGATGGTCTCTCACCTTAAACAACTGGGCAAGCGATGATTCAACAAATGCAGAACTCATGCCAAGAAAGGCAGTGAACCACATCCAGAACACGGCCCCAGGACCACCAATGGCGATTGCTATGGCAACACCAGCAACGTTACCAACACCGACACGGCTTGCAAGACCCGTGACGAAAGCCTGAAATGGTGTAATGCCATGTTCATCTTGCGTCTCTTTACGGCTTCCTTTCATCACAAGAATGCTGTGCAGGAACAAGCGAAGCTGTACCGCACCCGTAACGAATGTGTAAAACACCCCAACCGCAACCAATAAGACGACCAGAAAATTCCAGAGTGGATCATTCAGGAATTGTACCCACGACATCAGCGTGGCATTTAATTGTTCATTCATCACTTATTCGCTTTAAAATATTTTATGTACGGCCGTACATATACGATAACAATCGATGAACCAAAAAAGCCCCACATGGGGCTTTTGATCCGACTTAGGCAAAGAATTTCAAAATTAATTGAATTACTGTTGCATTAATTAAATCAACAAAGAACGCACCACAAAGCGGAACAATTAAAAATGCTTTATGTGATGGTCCATACATGTTGGTAATTGCTTGCATGTTTGCAACCGCAGTAGGTGTTGCGCCCATACCGAAACCACAGTGACCAGCAGCAAGAACTGCTGCATCATAATTTTTGCCCATGACACGGAAAGTAATAAATGCTGCATACAACGCCATGGTAATGGTTTGTGCACCCAAAATTACAACCAGCGGGCCAGCCAAATCGGCTAATTGCCACAACTTTAATGACAACAATGCCATTGCCAAATAAAGTGATAACGACGCATTACCAAATACATCAATTGCACGATCAAAAATATCAACTTTTAATACGCTTTCTAAAATATTACGCAGGATGACACCACCACCTAATGCCCATACAAAGGTTGGTAACTCAAACCATGTGCCTTTACTATAACCTGTCATAAACTCAGCAAATGCTAAACATGCAGCAAACATGCCGAGCGTTGTAATCGCATTATCAGCAGTAATTAAACGAACTTGATGAGGATTTTCAAATGGTGCGAGTTCATCAGGGTGTTGATCTAAATGGGTATCACGATCCTTAATCGCAGTGGATGATTGCTCTTGAGCAAGGCTATAACGATTGATTAATAGTTTTGCAAGTGGCCCACCAATGATGCCACCGATAATCAAACCAAAAGTTGCACTTGCCATGCCTAGCGCTAATGCACCCTGAATTCCATGTTGGCTTTCAAGAATTTCACCCCATGCCCCTGCTGTACCGTGTCCACCTGTTAAAGTAATTGAACCTGCAATCAACCCGACCAAAGGATCAATACCTAAAAGCGTTGCGAGGCTCATGCCGACAGCATTTTGAACCACGATAAACGAAGCGACACAGACCAGAAAAATAACCAGCCCAAGCCCACCTTCTTTTAACTTCATAAAATTGGCACTCAAACCAATTGAAGCAAAGAAAATCAGCATAAAACTCGTTTGTAATTGGCTACTAAAAACAATGCTATAACCCCACATTGAATGTACCAATAACGAAACAATAGCTGCAACCAAGCCACCAGCTACAGGTTCAGGAATATTGTAACGACGCAAGAAATCAATTTGATTGACAAGAAAACGCCCTAACAGCAGCACAATGACGGCTGAAATCAGGGTGTAAAAACCATTAAAAGTAAATTCCATATCTTCTTCCGTTTATTTTATTAGTCTTTTAGACGGTTTTTCCATCGTGTAGCTAATAAAATAGTAACTCTCAAATTGAGTGAAAACTCAATCAACTTAATAAAAAGCATACAGTTCTTTGTAAGAACTCAACCAAATAAAGTGATTGGTTTCCACGGATGATTAGGTTTATAGGATTAGGCTAGAAGTTGTAGCGAGCCATTGCGCCTACACGGTTATCCTTACCTTTTAGACCATTAAAGGTTTTACGTTCGCCATAGATATATTCCAAACCAAACGTAATCGGAGTAACTGGTGAATACATGATGTTCCACCAACCTTGTTGTAAGGTTTTGTTCTGCGTTGTATCCGGAAAGGCTTGTTGTGCAAACTGATTATTATCTTTTGCAAACATTGCACCATACGCTAAAGTGCTACGCAATTTAGGGCTAACTTGATAAGTTGTACCAATGGTGAGTGCATCAAACTCATTCAGATTCAACTCAAAATTATTGGGATTTACATTAAAAGCACTATTGGTATAGAGCAAAAACTTACTATCACCTTTTACATGCGAATAATCGATCATCGCTTGTAAAGAATCAGTAAATTTATACTTAGTTCCTACCGCAATACCCCACCCGAGATCAGCATCATCAGCTGTTAATTGATTATTATTCTTGTCGTAACTCGCTCTGCTGCGCGCTTCTGTTACTAAAACACGGGCTGAAGCCGTACCTTTGCCATCATCAAAATCATATTTTAACTTAGAGGTTAAAGCTGGCGCTCGGTTGTCGTCATTGCCTTTTTCTAAAGCAAGCATATAACGGGTGTCTGGATTAAATTTTCCGCTATAGCGAACCATCGGAGTACGATAAGTACCGATCCCTAAAGGAGAATTGAAATCAATCATTTCTGGCTGTAAATCTGTCGCCAAGAACGTAGATGTGGTTTGACCAAATAACCAATTGTTTAAAGTCATATACGCATGACGGATACGAATCGTATCGTTATTACTACCACCACGAAAATCAATTTCTAATTTCCCACCAACATCTGCTTCTTGAATGGGTGCTTTAAAATCAAGACCTAATCGCGTAACTGTTGCCGTACTATAAAAACGATCACTATTTTTTTCATTGCCTTCGAGATCAACTTTATTGATTCGGTTAAATATAGCATCGCCGCCTTTTGCCTGATACGAGGCATCGCCACGTAAAAAACCGTATAGCTGTACTTGCGCACCCGAAGCAGAATTAAAACCCAAAGGCGATTTTTGAGCAGCGATCTGAGTATTAGATGAAATATTTTGAGTAGATACTGAAGCAACAGTAGTAGATCGCTGGGTATCGTACTGCGGTACATTATTTTTTTGTTTTGACTGAGGAACATATTGTTCCAATAAAGCTCTTAATTCTTTTACTTCCTCTCGAAGTTGTTGAATTTGTTCTTGTTCGCTAGCAGCCTGCGCATCGTTCATCATGAAGACAGCAATGGTAAACGCCAATCCCTGAACTATGAACGGCTTACGGATGAGAGGTAAACTCATGAGAAGCTCCTGTATTCGTGTATATTTCAACATTTTTCATAAGCATAAAATTGGGTAAATAAATATGCTTATCATAGAAAACTTCCCTCACCTTCTTGGTTAGAAAAGCCTAATCGATTTTTGAAAAGGGCGTATTATGCATAAATTTAGATTATTGTGTGTATTTTTTTATTCCAATCATCATAACGATTTCAGCGTGTATCAATAAATACTATTTCTATTTCATTGCGTTACAAATACATTTCTTTTTCACATAAAGATAACAAATTAAAAAATTTTATGGATAATCTCATCTCGTTAATCTTTACTCGACTATTTTTTATTCAAATCTCAATCTACGACTAAAAATCCATCCTCAAATCTATCTTATTACTTTATAGTCTCATTAAATGAGAAAGAGCCATAAGCTTAGGAACCTTAAGATGAACATGGAACAAATCCGTTACGTGGATGATGCGATTACAGCCCGTCATTCTGTACGTGCATTTTTAGATACACCTGTTGCAACAGAGACAATCAAGGATATTTTAAATGTTGCCGCTCGTGCGCCATCAGGTACAAACACTCAACCATGGAAAGTTTATGTGGTGACAGGCCAAAAACGCGCCGAGATGATTGAGCGAGTTTGTGCTGCTCAACAAGCACTTTTTCAACAACCAGAACTCGCTGAACAATATCAAGAAACTTTCGCCTACTACCCTGAAACATGGATTTCACCATTTATTGATCGTCGTCGTGAAAATGGTTGGGGACTGTATGGTTTGCTAGGTATTCAAAAAGGCGAAAAAGAAAAAATGGCGGCGCAACAATTGCGTAACTATCAATTGTTTGATGCGCCTGTCGCACTTTATTTTACAGTCAATAAAGCAATGGGAATTGGTTCAAAAATGGATATTTCCATGATGATCCAAAATGTAATGATTGCGGCCAAAGCACGTGGCTTAGATACCTGCCCACAAGCCGCATGGAATCATTTTCATCCCATCGTTTTAGAGGTATTAGATGCCCCAGAAGATGAAGAATTAGTATGTACCGTTGCCTTAGGTTATGCTGATCCTGATCATATCGTAAACACCTTCATTACTCCCCGCGAACCCGTTGAAAACTTTACAGTATTTTTAGACCAGTAAATTATTTAAATAACAGTATCTCTATGCAGAGGTACTGTTTTGTAGCTGTTTTCCAACTTTTAAAATTGCAAACAAACCTGCGCTAGTAAACATCAACATCATAATGCCCATATTGAGGCTCGCTTTCCATAACAAGAAATTTAAAATCACACCACCTAACAAACCACATGCAAACTGCATACTTCCCATAATCGCACTCGCAGTCCCAGCACGCGCACCCTGCTTAGACATCGCCAAAGCCATTGCATTAGGACCAGTTAATCCAATACCAGACACAACTAAAAAAAGACCAGACATTAATAACCACAATGGTGCATTCGCCATCAGCCCCGCACTGATGACAACAACTGCTCCAAAGCATTGAATCGACCCACCCAATCGTAACCGCTGAAAAATACCCATTCGAGTATTTAAGTGCTTATTGATTGAGGACATCAACGTAATTCCAGCTGCATTAAATGCAAATGCATAAGAAAACTGTTGCTGAGACAGTCCGTACTGCCCCATAAAAACGGCTGAAGCAGAGCTGATATAACAAAATAATGCTGCGCCAGTTAAACAACCTGCAAACATTGGCAATCTGAAGCTGTCATCTTTTAGAATTGCAGCATAAAGTGTAGTGACTTGATAAGTTGATAATTTTAAACGGCGTTCAATAGCTAATGATTCTTTAAAGAAGAAATGTATACACAACCAGCAGATCACACCAATCATTGCTAGCGTCAGAAAAATAGCCTGCCATGGGAAAAAAGTCAGAATCCATGCACCAAACATTGGGGCTAGAATAGGCGCAAGCCCCATTACGATCATCATGCTTGAAAAGGCTTGAGCTGAACCTTGCATGTCTAAGCGATCACGTATAGCTGCTCTCGCAATCACAACACCAACACAACCACCTAAAGCCTGAAAAATTCGTGCAGCAATCAAAGCCCATTCATTTGTCGTAAACGCACAAGCCAAACTTGCAATCACATAAAGGCTAAGCCCAAAATATAAGGGAAGCTTGCGCCCAATACGATCACTCACAGGTCCATAAATTAATTGACCTATGGCTAAACCCAAAAAGTAAGCAGGTAATGTATTTGCAATCATTTGGGTACTTACCCCAAACTCATTTGCCATTTGGGGCAATGCGGGTAAATACATATCAATAGACAATGGACCGAGTGCTGTCAACAAAGCAAGTAACAAAATCCATGCTGTTGAATACTGACGCTGATTCGATTGTTCTACCTGCATAATCCTCTACTTTTCAAGTTTATTTATTTTTCTAAGCTTAGCATCCTCACCATATTTGTGCATAATATTAGAGTCTGCTGATACCTGAAAAATGTTAACAGGCATGATCATAAATTGATTGCCGAATATAAAAGGACAACCATTGAATCCTTGGCTCGCACGTTTAAAACAAACCACCTATAACACCACGTTAATGTATAACGTACGTATGCTGATTGCTTTCGCAGGAACAGCATTCGTTCCTTATCTTTTAAATTTTCAACTTGCGACGATTCCACTGACTTTAGGCGTTGTTGCGGCAGCAATTAGTGATATTGATGATCGCTTTTCTGTCCGTATTCAGAATCAGATTTATACCTATATTGGATTTTTTATCACAGCTGCATCGGTTCAATTGTTATTCCCCTACCCAATTATTTTTGCAGTTGGATTAATTGTTTCCTGTATTGGATGGATTTTATTAGGTTCTTTGGGGCGGCGTTATGCGACTATCGCTTACGGATGTTTAGTGATTTCTGTCTATACCATGCTCGGTGTACACTTATTTGAACAATGGTATTTACAACCAGCATTCTTAGTTTTGGGAGCCGCTTGGTATGGATTACTTTCAACAATCAGTTTCTTGCTTTTCCCTGTACGAAAAGTACAAGACCAACTTTATGCATCCTATAATGCTTTAGGTAGTTTTTTATTTGCTAAATCAAACTTATTTGATGTGGACATGACTCCATCCAGTTATCAACAAAGTATGATTGATATTGCATTAGAAAATGGCAAATTGGTGGCGATTTTTAATGATATGCGAATGTCACTGTTAACTCGCTTAAAAGGTGACCGCGGCCAGAAAGATACACGTCGCAGTCTACAATACTATTTCGTCGCACAAGATATTCATGAACGTGCAGACTCCGCACATATTGATTATCAAAAGCTAGCGAAAGTATTTCAACACAGTGATATCTTATTCCGTTTTCAACGCATTCTCACGATTCAGGGTAAAGCCTGTCAGGATTTAGCCCAATCAATTTTAAGCCGTACCCCTTACGTGCATAATAAACGCTTTAAACACAGCTTTGAAAATTTAAGAGTTTCCTTAGACAAATTAAGAGAAGATGGACTTTACGATCAAGTTCGCATCAATGCATTATTTGCACTCTATCAAAATCTTAAATCGATTGATGCACAATTACAGAATTTAGAAACGGAAAGAAATCTGAAATTAATCAATGCACAACAAGCAGAAAATCAACTAAAAGATGATGATTTAAAAGGTTGGAATGATATTCTAGTCCGTGTTAAACAACATTTAACCCCTGAGTCTGTGTTATTTCGCCATGCGGTTAGACTTTCAATCGTGTTGTTTATTGGTTATGTCTTTATTCAAGTAACCCATATTGCTTACGGTTACTGGATTTTGCTCACAGCATTGTTTGTTTGCCAACCTAACTTTAATGCTACTAAACGCCGCTTATATTTGCGAATTGTGGGAACCCTAATCGGTATTATCGTGGGGCTAACCATCATCTATTTTATTCCTTCGGTTGAAGGGCAACTGGTGATGTTAGTTCTTAGTGGCGTATTATTTTTAGAACTTCGAAGTAAACAGTATGCTCAAGCAACAGCTTTTATTACGATCCTCGCTTTAATTAACTTTAATCTAGATGGTTCTGCATTTGCAGCAGGATTCCCACGCTTTATTGATACCTTGATTGGCTGTGCCTTGGCATGGTTTGGGGTCAGTTTCATTTGGCCAGATTGGAAATTCCGCAGGCTACCACGCTCGATCCAACGTTCTTTACAAGCCCAATGTACCTACTTAGCAGAAGTAATTGAGCAATATCACCAAGGTCGTAATAATGCATTAAATTATCGTGTAGTTCGGCGTGCTGCGCACAATACTGATGCAGAAGTTGCTTCTCTTATTTCCACGCTTGCCACAGAACCCAATATTGAATCTACTCAGAAAACTTTGGCTTTTGAGTTTCTATGCTTAAGTCATACTTTTTTAAGTTATATCGCTGCACTTGGAGCTCATCGCGAACAAATTCAAGATCAAGAGGTTCTAGCCCTGCTCGATCAAGCATTAGATGATATTCAAGGTGCTCTGCTTAGAGATGAAGTCCCTGATTTATCTGCACAAAATATGATGCAAACCATACGTGAGCATTTAAATCGCAATGATGAAAACAATCAAAAATCTCTGATTATTTTACAGCAGCTTTCACTTATGCTTAGCATATTAACCCGTTTAAGTATGCTCAAACAAAGTCTCAGTCACGAACCGAACGAAGATGGCACTGAGTTTGCTTCTCTTTAATTTATCCGCCATTGGCATAATATCTTTGAGTGCCAATTGGTGTTAAACTTAACTTAGTTCTAAACTCATTTTTTAAACTATGACCGCCAAAACGCTATACGCTTATACGCTACAACCTGTTCCTTACGAAGTCTCTGAAGCTGAACAACGTCAAGCTCAACTGATGATTTGGCGTAGTACCAATAAATTCAGTAAAAAAGCATGGATGATTATGATTGCACTTGTGGTGCTTTCATTAGTTTCAGCAGGACTGATTAAGTATTATTCAACCTACTCAACTGTATTGTGTTGGGTTGTGATCATTGCTGTGATCCTTTTTTATCTTGTGAAAAAATTTGGTCTTGAGTGGTACGTTAAACGCAAAATGACAGAGTTTCCAGTTCAAGAGATTAAAGGTCTTCGTTTAGGCGTACAACCCCATGGTATCGTGATGCGCCAGAAAGTTGGATTACAAGAAGGTACTGCGACCATTGGCTGGAAAGACATTTACGAATGGTACAACTCTCCAGAGTTTATTTTAGTCAATTTTAAAGTAAAAACACCAAAAGGCGAACAACAACAAGGTGCTTACATCCTACCTAAGCGTATGGATTCTAAGAATTTCCCTTTTAACACGGTACGTAAACATTTAAATGAAGTTGTAGGCGCACCAAAATCAATTTAACGCCTATGATTCTAAAAACCTCTCGAAATGAGAGGTTTTTTCAACCCCAAAAAAACAAATGAGAATCAAAATCAATATTGCCTACAAAATCCATATTATGTTCGTATTCTTGAGTTATAATTTTTGATATAAATTTCATTATCTTTTCATTTTTGACCATGTCTAAAAAAGTCTTCTTCCAAATCCATTGGTTTTTAGGGATTACTGCAGGGCTTATACTTTCTTTAATGGGAGTAACCGGTGCAATTTATTCTTATGAACAGCAAATTTTAAAATGGCTCAACCAAGATAGCTATGTCGTTGAGGCTGCTCAAACACCAAAACTTAGCCCTGCCCAGTTATACCAACATTTCAATCAGCAACAACCCGAAATTGAAATTAACAGCATTACTATTGCTGCCGACCCAACAGCATCTTCTACCGTCAATATTAAAAAAGAAGGTGCACGTCGTGGTTATAACATGATGGTCAATCCATATACAGCCGAAGTCTTACCTGACATTAAAGGTCGTGATACCTTACAATTTATTCAGCGTTTACATCGCAATTTAACCGTTGGAGAATTTGGAGCGCAAATCACAGGTGCTTCTACGCTGATGCTGATTTTCTTTGTATTGAGTGGCATCTATCTACGCTTTCCAAAGAAACATAGTATT
Organism: Acinetobacter sp. SwsAc4; assembly: GCF_013391535.1. Taxonomy (NCBI): domain Bacteria; kingdom Pseudomonadati; phylum Pseudomonadota; class Gammaproteobacteria; order Moraxellales; family Moraxellaceae; genus Acinetobacter; species Acinetobacter sp. SwsAc4. Next base: position 2,187 of record NZ_JACAXC010000015.1, on the reverse strand, counting down.
AAACAATGGTTGTTTATTAAGCCAAAACTAAAAGGTCGTAATTTTATTTGGGACCTACATGCAGTGGTGGGAACTTGGGTCATTGTGTTTTATCTACTGTTTGCTTGCACTGGCTTATATTGGTCTTATGACTGGTGGCGTGCAGGTATGTTCAAGGTCATGGGCGTTGAACAGCCACAACGTAATCAACAAAATAATGAACATGGCAAAGATAAACAACCTAAGCTGACAAACGCACAGCTTAATACTATCTTGACGCAAACATGGACTGGGGTAAATGCCCAGATTGGTCGTGAATACTCAAGTTTAACCCTGAATATTCCCAAAAATGCGGATGCCAAAGTTGAACTCTCTTTTGTCGATGCCATTCCTCAACATGAACGTGCACGTAACCAAGCGATTTATAACTATCAAGACAATAAATTTGAAAAATTTGAACTGTATGAAGACAAGAAGCTCAATGAAAAAATCATGAGCAGCATGCTGCCTGTGCATCGCGGCAGCTTCTTTGGTTCGACTTATCAATTTATTGCCATGCTGGCATCATTGGCTATGCCTCTGTTCTTTGTAACGGGTTGGATGTTGTATCTAAAACGTCGCAAGCAGAAAAAGCTGACCCAAGCGGCACGTCAATCACTCAACGCACAGCAGGTTGATCCAAATGCCAAGCCTTGGCTGATCACTTATGCGACGCAAACAGGTGTAGCTGAACAACTAGCATGGCGTACTGCGACCAGCTTGCAGGAAGCGCAACAACCAACGATGGTTAAACCGGTTCAGCAACTGACTGAACAAGACCTACAACAAGCATCACAGGTTTTATTTGTAATCAGCACATATGGCACAGGTGAAGCACCTGATCTTGCAACAAGTTTTAGCAAAAAACTGATGCAACAAAAGCTAGAGTTAGCTCATATGCAATACGCAGTGCTTGCACTAGGATCAAGAGAATATCCTGACAGCTATTGCAGCTTTGGTTATGCCGTTGATGCATGGTTAAAACAATGCAAGGCACAACCATTATTTGACTTGATCGAAGTAGATAATGCCAATAGCAATGATATTCAACGCTGGAATCAAGCGCTTTCGGTGGTGACTAAGCATGAACTACATGCCATGAATATAGAGAAAGTGTTTGACCAGTGGACTCTCGCTGAACGCACATTGCTCAACCCTAATAGCTTAGGACAGGCAGCCTATAATATTGAACTTCGTTCCGTTTCTGATATAACTTGGCATGCTGGCGATATTGCAGAAATTCAGCCTGCCAATTGCTTAACCGACATTCAGGATTTCTTAATCAAGTATCAGATTCCAACACACAGTGTCGTTGAATCATTGAACCAAGAGATTGAACAGCTCTTGTGGAATAGAAACCTACGGGTTGAAATCAAGCCTTTCAGTACACTTGAAGATTTACTCGAACAACTACCCACCCTACCTACACGTGAATATTCGATTGCCAGTATTCCTTCGCAACAATTCCTGAGACTGGTGGTTCGTCAAAAATATGATGAACAGAATCAACTTGGTCTTGGTTCAGGTTGGCTCACTGAATTTTCACCATTGCAACATAGCATTGCCCTGCGTATTCGGACCAATGAGTCCTTCCATCTGATTGACGATAACCGTCCAATTATCTGTATCGGTAACGGCACAGGCATTGCAGGCTTGATGAGTTTATTACAGCAACGTAATCGACAAAACTATACTGCCAACTGGCTAATCTTTGGTGAACGTCAACGCGAACATGATTTCTTTTATCAAGAAACCATTCAAGCATGGTTGAATATGGGAAGCTTGCAACGTTTGGACCTCGCCTTCTCTCGTGATCAGGAACAACGCATCTATGTACAAGATATTTTGCGAAGCAATTCTGATGAACTGATCACATGGATTGATCAAGGTGCGGTGATTTATGTCTGCGGCAGCATCGAAGGCATGGCTTCAGGAGTCGATCAAGCTTTAACAGATATTCTCAGCGAAGAAAAACTAGATGAATTAAGACAAGCTGGACGTTATCGTCGAGACGTTTATTAAACCCTTTTGATATTTAAAAAGTAAGCCTCCAGTGAATCACCACTATTTTTAGTGGATCAATCCCCCGATAGTGTCCACTAACCAATAAGTGGACACCTATTTATGGATTTAAAGACAGTTATAGACAGTGCACCAACGCAAAAAAAG
>NZ_JACAXC010000014.1:0-76333 GCF_013391535.1 Acinetobacter sp. SwsAc4 | reverse complement strand
CTCCATTCCTTAACGGTTACCGTCCACAGTTCTACTTCCGTACAACTGACGTAACTGGCGCAATCAAGTTACAAGAAGGCGTAGAAATGGTTATGCCTGGTGACAACGTTGAGATGTCAGTAGAGTTGATCCACCCGATCGCAATGGACCCAGGTCTACGTTTTGCGATCCGTGAAGGTGGTCGTACTGTAGGTGCGGGTGTTGTTGCTAAAGTAACTGCATAAGCCCAATATTATATTACATTCAAATCGAAAGCTTCGGCTTTCGATTTGCTTCATAGGCTAGTAGTTCAATTGGTAGAGCGTCGGTCTCCAAAACCGAATGTTGGGGGTTCGAGTCCCTCCTGGCCTGCCACTTTTTTTTAATAAAAAAAGCTTAATTCTGGCTAAGTTGTCATATAATAATTCGCGAATTCTACGACGAGTAAAAAAATGTCGAATGATAAATCGCGTGACGCATTAAGCGACGCGCCAATCCCTCAAAGAAATAATGCTGCAGAAGTTATAAATGCAAATTCTCCACTTGATATTGTCTTGTGGTTAATTGCAATTGTTTTGTTAGTTGGTTCAGCATTGGTAAATCAACATTTACCAGCCTATTGGGCACCTGCAAATGATATTTGGGTGCGCGTTGGGGTAATTTTGGCTTGTGTCGTCGTCGCTTTAGGTTTATTATACTCCACCCATCAAGGCAAAGGCTTTGTGCGTTTGTTGCAAGATGCGCGAATTGAACTGCGTCGAGTGACCTGGCCAACAAAACAAGAGACGATCACAACATCGTGGCAAGTGCTTTTGGTTGTGGTTGTTGCATCATTGGTTTTATGGTGTTTCGATTACGGGTTAGGTTGGTTTATTAAGTTAATTATCGGGTAAGAGTGCGATGAAACGTTGGTATATTATTCATGCCTATTCAGGTTTTGAAAAACAAGTGATGCGTTCACTTAATGACCGAATCCAGCGCAGCACTGTTGCTGATAGTTTTGGTGAAGTCCTTGTTCCTACTGAAGAAGTAGTGGAAATGAAGGATGGTAAGAAGCGTAAGTCTGAGCGTAAATTTTTTCCTGGCTATGTATTAGTCGAAATGGAAATGAATGATGATACTTGGCACATCGTTAAAGAGTGCCCAAAGGTTCTAGGTTTTATTGGTGGTACACCAGAAAAACCAGCACCAATTTCTCAACGTGAAGCTGATGCAATTCTTGCGCGTGTACGTAATACAGGTGAAGCACCTCGTCCTAAGACAATGTTTGAGCCTGGTGAAGAATTACTCGTAGTTGATGGTCCGTTCACTGACTTTAAAGGGGTCGTGGAGGAAGTACAATACGAAAAGTCACGTTTAACGTTGACGATTAATGTATTTAATCGACCAACGCAAGTTGAACTCGAGTTTCGACAAGTCGAAAAAACGATTTAATTTGAGTTGGTTGGTAAGCGCCCGATTTGATCGGGCATTGTTGTTCTAACACTTCGGTGTTGTTTAATTTTTTGGGGAGCCTGACGGCGTTTGTACCCAGAGGTAATTTTCAATGGCTAAGAAGATTGACGGCTATATCAAGCTGCAAGTTCCAGCTGGTAAAGCAAATCCATCTCCACCAATTGGTCCTGCTTTAGGTCAACGTGGTGTAAACATCATGGCATTCTGTAAAGAATTCAATGCTGCTACACAAAAACTTGAAGTTGGCTTGCCAATTCCTGTCGTGATCACTGTGTACAACGATAAGTCGTTCACATTCATCATGAAAACTCCACCTGCATCTATTCTTCTTAAGAAAGCTGCTGGTATTCAAAAGGGTTCTTCTGTACCTAACAAAACTAAAGTTGGTAAGTTGACTCGTGCTCAATTAGAAGAAATTGCGACTACTAAAGAACCAGATTTAACTGGTGCTGATTTAGACGCTCGTGTGCGTACCATTGCTGGTTCTGCACGTTCTATGGGCTTGGAAGTGGAGCTATAAGACATGGCAAAGTTAACTAAACGTCAAAAAGCCATTGCTGCTGCTGTAGAAGCAAACAAAGTTTATACTTTGGAAGAAGCAGTACAAGTTCTTAACAGCCTTCCAGCTGCGAAGTTCAAAGAATCATTAGACATCTCTGTAAACCTTGGTGTTGATCCACGTAAATCTGATCAGGTTGTTCGTGGTGCGACGACTTTACCTGCAGGTACAGGTAAAACTGTACGTGTAGCAGTATTTGCTCAAGGTGCTGCTGCTGAAGCTGCAAAAGAAGCTGGTGCAGATGTTGTGGGATTTGATGACCTTGCTGAAAGCATTCAAGGTGGAAATCTTGATTTCGACGTAGTGATTGCTGCTCCTGATGCAATGCGCGTTGTTGGTAAGTTAGGTACAATTCTTGGTCCACGTGGCTTAATGCCAAACCCTAAAGTGGGTACAGTAACGCCTGACGTTGCGAACGCGGTTAAGAATGCCAAATCTGGTCAGGCACGTTACCGTGTAGACAAAGCGGGTATCATCCACGCTGCAATCGGTCAACTTGGCTTTAGCGAAGAAGCTGTACGTCAAAACGTTGAGACTTTAATTGCAGATTTAAAACGTTTAAAACCTGCAACTTCTAAAGGTGTATACGTTAAGAAGATCACTTTAAGCTCTACTATGGGCCCAGGTCTTACTGTTGATGTAAACAACGTTTCTAAGTAATTAGACAGAATTTTAAAGCCCTGAGTAAAAATCAAAGTGCTGCTTTGATTTTTACGCAAGAAACGCGCTGTCGTATTTTGCGAACTTAGGCAAACTTTGAATTGATAAATGAAGATTTATCAGCGTCAAAGACCTCAGGCGAGGCAGGTTTTAGGATTTGCTTCTTAAAATACCAGTCTGAGTAGACGCGGTGGTGTGATTTGTTGCTCCTCCGCGTGTAAGTCGAAAGGCTTACGAATTGGGAGTGTGCCTGTATAGGTGCATAGATCACCGTTAGGAGGTTTTACAATGGCTCTTCTTATCGAAGGCAAAAAACAGATCGTTGCAGAAGTAAGCGAAGTTGCTTCTAAAGCGTTTTCTGTTGTTGTGGCTAACTATCAAGGTTCAAGCGTAGAGCAGTTGACACAACTTCGTGTTGAAGCTCGTAAGTTGGGTGTTACAACGCGTATCGTACGTAACACTTTGGCTAAGCGCGCATTAGAAGGTACTCAATTCGATATCTTAAATGACAACCTTGTTGGCCCAACCATTCTCGGTTTCTCAACTTCTGAAGATGACATGGGTGCAGCTGCACGCTTGTTCGAAGAATTTGCGAAAACTAACAAAGCATTTGAACTTAAAGCTGCCGCATTTGACGGTAAGGTTTATCAAGGTGCTGACGTTAGCGTAATTGCAAACCTTCCGAACCAAGAAAAAGCGCTTACTATGCTCGCGTCTGTTCTTCAAGCTCCTATTTCGAAATTGGGTCGCCTTATTACAGCGCTCAAAGAGAAAAACGAGTCAGAAGCGGCTTAATCCTATTTTCACACCATTCAATATCCATTTGGAGTTATTCTCATGGCTTTAACAAACGAAGAAATCTTAAACGCAGTTGCTGAAAAAACTGTTCTTGAACTTGTTGAATTAATCTCTGCTTTCGAAGAGAAATTTAACGTATCTGCTGCTGCTGTTGCTGTTGCTGCTGCTCCAGGCGCTGCTGCTGCTGCTGAAGAACAAACTGAATTCAACGTTGAGTTGACTTCTTTCGGCGCGAACAAAGTTGCTGTAATTAAAGCAGTTCGTGAAGCAACTGGTCTTGGTCTTAAAGAAGCGAAAGATCTTGTTGAAGGCGCTCCTGCTGTTCTTAAAGAAGGCGTTTCTAAAGAAGAAGGCGAAGAACTTAAGAAGAAGCTTGAAGAAGCTGGTGCTACAGTTACACTTAAGTAATGCTGTAGGGAGTCGATTTTTTCAAAATCGGCTCCAAAAAATGGCTGATGGCTCTTGGGTCATCAGCCTTTTTGCGTTACAATAATCGGCTCGTTTTTTGATAGTTTTACGCTTATTGTGCGTATTATTTAAACAAAATTCATGAAATCAAACGCTTACCAATATTTTTTTGCTTATAAAAATATTGTTAAGCGTTTTAATACCACTAAAAATTGCAGCATTTGTAAACAGTGGTGGCCATATCGGCCTGCGTAATTCCTTCTAGACCCGTTCTGCAGGCGGGTTTAGTTTACTTTCCGAGGACTCCAGATGGCATACTCATATACCGAAAAGAAACGGATCCGTAAGAATTTTGGTAAATTGCCCCACGTAATGGAAGCACCGTACTTACTGTCGATTCAGGTCGATTCGTACCGTACATTCTTACAAGGCGGTAAAGCTCCAAAAAATCGCGAAGATATCGGTCTCCAAGCCGCATTTCGTTCAGTTTTTCCTATTGAAAGTTATTCTGGCAATGCTGCTTTAGAATTTGTTGAGTATAGTCTTGGTAAGCCTGAGTTTGACGTGCGTGAATGTATTTTACGTGGTTCAACTTATGCAGCACCAATGCGCGTAAAAATTCGTTTGATCATTAAAGATCGTGAAACGAAATCAATTAAAGACGTTCGTGAACAAGAAGTTTACATGGGTGAAATGCCACTCATGACCGATAACGGTACGTTCGTGATCAATGGTACTGAGCGTGTCATCGTATCTCAATTACACCGTTCACCAGGTGTATTCTTTGACCATGACAAGGGTAAAACCCACTCAAGTGGTAAAGTGTTGTATTCAGCACGTATTATCCCTTACCGTGGTTCATGGTTAGATTTTGAATTTGATGCTAAAGATTTAGTATTCGTACGTATTGACCGTCGTCGTAAGCTGCTTGCAACGGTGATTCTACGTGCCTTGAATTACAGCAATGAACAAATCTTGAATTTGTTCTATGAAAAAGTACCTGTATATCTTGATATGGGTAGCTATCAGATTGATCTTGTTCCAGATCGCTTACGTGGTGAAATGGCACAATTTGATATCTTAGACAATGATGGTAAAGCGATCGTTGAACAAGGTAAACGTATTAATGCACGTCACGTACGTCAAATGGAAGCTGCCAACTTAGCCAAGCTTTCTGTACCTGATGAATATTTATATGAGCGTATTACAGCTGAAGATATCACACTGAAAAGTGGTGATGTGATTCCTGCGAATACCGTACTTAGCCATGACATCATGGTGAAGATCGCTGAAGGTGGTGTTAAACAGTTTAACATCCTGTTCACGAACGACATCGATCGTGGTCCTTTCGTTGCAGATACATTGCGTGCGGATACAACAACAGGTCGTGAAGAAGCACTTGTTGAAATCTATAAAGTCATGCGTCCAGGCGAACCACCAACGAAAGAAGCTGCTGAGAACTTATTCAACAACTTATTCTTCTCTTCTGAGCGTTATGACCTTTCTCCAGTGGGTCGTATGAAGTTCAACCGTCGTTTGGGTCGTCCTTACGAAGTGGGTACGGATCAGAAGTCACGTGAAGTTGAAGGGATTCTGTCACACGACGATATTATTGATGTATTACGTACATTAGTAGAAATTCGTAATGGTAAAGGCGAAGTCGACGATATCGATCACTTGGGTAACCGTCGTGTACGTTCTGTTGGTGAAATGACAGAAAACCAATTCCGTGTTGGTTTAGTTCGTGTTGAGCGTGCTGTTAAAGAACGTTTAAGCCAAGCAGAAACAGATAACTTGTCTCCACAAGATTTGATCAACGCAAAACCCGTTGCTGCTGCAATCAAAGAATTCTTTGGTTCAAGCCAATTGTCTCAGTTCATGGACCAAAACAATCCATTGTCTGAGATTACACATAAACGTCGTGTATCTGCGCTTGGTCCTGGTGGTTTGACACGTGAACGCGCGGGCTTCGAAGTACGTGACGTACATCAAACTCACTACGGTCGTGTTTGTCCAATTGAAACGCCTGAAGGTCCAAACATTGGTTTGATCAACTCGCTTTCTGTTTATGCAAAAGCGAATGACTTCGGTTTCTTGGAAACACCATACCGTAAAGTTGTAGATGGTCGTGTAACTGATGAAGTTGAATATTTATCTGCAATTGAAGAAGTAGGCACTGTCATTGCACAAGCCGACTCAGCAGTGGATAAAGATGGTAACTTGACTGAAGAAATGGTTTCTGTACGTCATCAAGGTGAATTCGTACGTATGTCGCCTGAGCGCGTAACACATATGGACGTTTCTGCACAGCAGGTTGTTTCTGTTGCAGCGTCATTAATTCCATTCCTTGAACACGATGACGCAAACCGTGCATTGATGGGTTCGAACATGCAACGTCAGGCTGTTCCTACACTTCGTGCTGACAAACCACTTGTCGGGACGGGTATGGAAGCAAACGTAGCACGCGACTCTGGTGTATGTGTGATCGCGGGTCGTGGTGGTGTAATTGAATATGTTGATGCATCTCGTATCGTTATTCGTGTTAACGAAGATGAAATGATTGCAGGTGAAGCAGGTGTAGACATCTATAACCTGATCAAATACACACGTTCAAACCAAAATACATGTATCAACCAAAACGTTATCGTAAACTTGGGTGACAAAGTTGCTCGTGGTGATATCTTGGCTGATGGTCCATCGACTGACATGGGTGAACTTGCGCTAGGTCAAAACATGCGCGTCGCGTTCATGACATGGAACGGTTATAACTACGAAGACTCGATCTTACTTTCTGAGCGTGTTCTTCAAGAAGACCGTTTAACGTCAATTCACATTCAAGAATTGTCATGTGTCGCACGTGATACTAAGTTAGGTGCAGAAGAAATTACTGCCGATATTCCTAACGTTGGTGAAGCTGCACTGTCTAAATTGGATGAGTCAGGTATTGTTTATATCGGTGCTGAAGTGACTGCAGGTGACATCCTTGTTGGTAAGGTAACGCCTAAAGGTGAAACTCAGTTAACACCTGAAGAAAAATTACTTCGCGCAATCTTTGGTGAAAAAGCGGCTGACGTAAAAGACTCGTCTTTACGTGTTCCGTCTGGTACTAAAGGTACAGTGATTGACGTTCAAGTCTTCACACGTGATGGTTTAGAAAAAGATGAACGTGCTCAAGCAATTGAGAAAGCTCAGCTTGACGCATACCGTAAAGACTTGAAAGAAGAATACAAAATCTTCGAAGAAGCAGCACGTGAACGTATTGTTCGTTTGTTGAAAGGTCAAGAATCTAACGGTGGTGGTTCAACTAAACGCGGTGATAAACTTTCTGAAGACGTATTGTCTGGTTTAGAGCTTGTTGATTTACTTGAAATCCAGCCAAATGATGAAGCAATTGCTGAGCGTTTAACTCAAATTCAAGTGTTCTTGAAAGAGAAGAGTTACGAGATTGACGAGAAGTTTGCTGAGAAGAAGCGTAAACTTTCTACAGGTGATGAATTAACAACTGGCGTATTGAAAGTTGTTAAGGTTTACCTTGCAGTTAAACGTCGTATCCAGCCTGGTGATAAGATGGCGGGTCGTCACGGTAACAAGGGTGTTGTATCAAACATCTTACCAGTTGAAGACATGCCACATGATGCGAATGGTGTACCCGTCGACATCGTATTGAACCCATTAGGTGTACCGTCACGTATGAACGTGGGTCAGATTCTTGAGACTCACTTGGGTATGGCGGCGAAAGGTCTTGGCGATAAGATCGAAAAAATGTTGAAAGAACAACGTACAGTGATTGAACTGCGTGAATTCTTAGACAAGATTTATAACAAGGTTGGTGGTGAGCAGGAAGAGCTTGATAGCTTGACTGACGCAGAAATCTTGGCGCTTTCAGGTAACTTGCGTGCTGGTGTTCCATTAGCGACCCCTGTATTTGATGGTGCTGAAGAAAGCCAGATCAAAGACTTACTTGAATTGGCAGACATTTCTCGTACAGGTCAAACAGTATTGTTTGATGGTCGTACAGGTGAACAGTTTGACCGTCCTGTAACTGTAGGTTACATGTACATGCTCAAATTGAACCACTTGGTTGATGACAAGATGCATGCGCGTTCAACAGGTTCTTACTCACTTGTGACTCAACAGCCGCTTGGTGGTAAAGCACAATTCGGTGGTCAGCGTTTCGGTGAGATGGAAGTATGGGCACTTGAAGCATACGGTGCTGCATATACGCTCCAAGAAATGCTTACAGTGAAGTCGGATGACGTCGAAGGTCGTACACGCATCTATAAGAATATTGTAGATGGAAACCATTATATGGATCCGGGTATGCCTGAATCGTTCAACGTATTGACCAAAGAGATCCGTTCTTTAGGTATCAACATTGAACTGAAAAATGGTGACTAAATCCCCCTCGATCCCCCTTTATTAAAGGGGGAAGTTCTCCTCTTTCTTAAAGAGGGGTTAGGGGAGATTCCAAATTTCAGTAAAAACAATATTTGTGACCCAGTCGGAAGAGCGTAGCTCCCCGACACACGGAGAAAAAAATTGAAAGACTTGCTCGATATCATGCGTAAGAAAACGGATTCAGAAGGTCATGCACCTGTTGAATTTGACCGTATCCGTATTGGTCTTGCGTCACCAGAGATGATTAAGTCATGGTCTCACGGTGAAGTTAAAAAGCCTGAAACCATTAACTACCGTACGTTTAAACCTGAACGTGACGGTTTGTTCTGTGCCAAAATCTTTGGTCCAGTAAAAGATTATGAATGCTTGTGTGGTAAATACAAGCGTATGAAATACAAAGGCGTCATTTGTGAAAAATGTGGCGTTGAAGTAACAACTGCAAAAGTGCGTCGTGAGCGTATGGGTCACATTGACCTTGCTTCTCCAGTTGCACACATCTGGTTCTTAAAATCATTACCGAGCCGTATCGGTTTACTGCTTGATATGACATTACGTGATATCGAACGTGTATTGTATTTCGAATCTTATGTTGTTACTGATCCTGGTATGACTCCGTTTGAAAAGTATCAACTTTTAACAGACGAAGAATACTACAATGCACTTGAAGAACACGGTGATGAATTCACTGCGAAAATGGGTGCAGAAGCAATTCAGGATTTATTAAAAGATATCGATCTTGAAGCTGAGATTGCGCGTTTACGTGAAGAAATTCCACAAACAACGTCTGAGACGAAACTTAAAAAAGCGTCTAAGCGTTTGAAATTGATGGAAGCATTCAAAGATTCAAACAATAAGCCTGAATGGATGGTGATGAACGTACTACCTGTACTTCCACCAGACTTACGTCCGCTTGTACCACTTGAAGGTGGTCGTTTCGCGACTTCAGACTTGAACGATTTATATCGTCGTGTGATCAACCGTAACAACCGTTTGAAGCGTCTTCTTGACCTTGCAGCGCCAGACATTATCGTACGTAACGAAAAACGTATGTTACAAGAGTCTGTTGATGCGTTGCTTGATAACGGTCGTCGTGGTCGTGCAATTACAGGTTCGAACAAACGTCCATTGAAATCTTTGGCAGATATGATCAAAGGTAAACAAGGTCGTTTCCGTCAAAACTTACTTGGTAAGCGTGTTGACTATTCTGGTCGTTCGGTCATTACCGTAGGTCCTACTTTACGTCTGCACCAATGTGGTCTTCCGAAGAAGATGGCACTTGAATTATTCAAGCCATTTATTTTCGCGAAACTACAAGCATCTGGCCAAGCAACAACCATTAAAGCTGCGAAGAAAATGGTTGAGCGCGAAACGCCAGAAGTTTGGGACGTTCTAGCTTCTGTCATTCGTCAACATCCAGTCATGTTGAACCGTGCGCCAACACTTCACCGTCTAGGTCTTCAAGCATTTGAACCTATTCTGATCGAAGGTAAGGCAATCCGTCTTCACCCACTCGTATGTGCTGCGTTTAACGCCGACTTCGATGGTGACCAAATGGCGGTACACGTTCCATTGACATTGGAAGCACAGTTAGAAGCACGTGCGTTGATGATGTCGACCAACAACATCTTGTCACCTGCAAATGGTGAGCCGATCATCGTTCCTTCTCAGGACGTTGTCTTGGGTCTTTACTACATCACACGTGATGCAGTAAATGCCAAAGGTGAAGGCATGGTGTTTGCCGATACTCACGAAGTTAACCGTGCATTAGCAACGGGTAAAGTTGCGATCCATGCACGTGTAAAAGTACGTGTACATCAAACTGTAATTGATGAAAACGGTAACCGTGAAAATCAAACAATTATTGTTGATACAACACCTGGTCGTTGCTTGTTATGGGAAGTCGTTCCACAAGGTTTAAGCTTCGATATGATCAACCTTGAGATGACTAAGAAAAACATCTCTAAGTTAATCAACTCTTGCTACCGCAAACTTGGTTTGAAAGATACTGTTATCTTCGCTGACCAATTGATGTATTTGGGCTTCCGTCAAGCGACGCGTTCAGGTGTATCTGTTGGTATGGAAGACATGTTGATTCCACCAACCAAGCATACGATTATCGATAAAGCTGAAACCGAAGTTCGTGAAATCGAACAACAGTTTGAGCAAGGTTTCGTCACTGCAGGTGAGCGTTATAACAAAGTTGTCGATATTTGGGCGCGTACTAACGACCAAGTTGCGAAAGCGATGATGGATAACTTGTCTTATACCCTTGTTAAAAACAAACAAGGTGAAGATGAGAAACAGAAATCATTCAACTCGATTTATATGATGTCTGACTCGGGTGCCCGTGGTAGTGCGGCGCAGATCCGTCAGCTTGCTGGTATGCGAGGTTTGATGGCGAAGCCAGATGGCTCGATCATTGAGACCCCAATTAAAGCAAACTTCCGTGAAGGTTTGACGGTACTTCAGTACTTCATTTCAACACACGGTGCGCGTAAAGGTTTGGCCGATACCGCATTGAAAACTGCGAACTCGGGTTACTTGACACGTCGTCTTGTAGACGTAGCACAAGATTTGGTGATTACTGAATCTGACTGTGGTACAGCGGGTGGCCTAGTGATGACACCATTCATTCAAGGTGGTGACGTTATTGAACCATTACGCGATCGCGTATTAGGTCGTGTAACGGCTGAAGATGTACGTCGTGCATCTGATGATGAAGTTGTACTTCCACGTGGTACGTTAATTGACGAGAAAATTGCTGCTCAGCTTGAAGAAGCGGGTGTCGATGAAGTCAAAGTACGTTCAGTGATTGCATGTGAATCTACATTCGGTGTATGTGCGCGTTGTTATGGTCGTGACCTTGCACGTGGTCACTTGGTGAACCCAGGTGAATCAGTGGGTGTTATGGCTGCACAATCAATTGGTGAGCCAGGTACACAGTTAACGATGCGTACGTTCCACGTGGGTGGTGCTGCGAGCCGAACGTCTGCTGCAAACAGTGTTCAAGTCCGTAACAAAGGTACTGTACGTTTCCACAACGTGAAAACTGTACAACATGCCAAAGGTCACTTGGTGTCAGTTTCACGTTCAGGTGAAATTGGTATTGCGGATGAATTAGGTCGTGAACGTGAGCGTTATAAACTTCCTTACGGTGCAACCATCTTGTTGAAAGATGGTGAAGCTGTAGAAGCGGGCGGTATCGTGGCGACTTGGGATCCACATACACATCCACTTGTTACCGAAGTTGCTGGTAAAGCGCGTTTCAGCCAGATCGCTGATGGCGTAACTGCAACATCGAAAACTGATGATGCAACGGGTATGACCACTGTTGAAATCTTGCCTGTAACAGCTCGTCCTGCTTCTGGTAAAGATTTACGTCCTGCAATTGTGTTGGATACAACAGATGGTGGCGAACAATTCTACTTCTTACCACAAAATACGATTGTAACCGTTCGTGATGGCGCAACGATTGGTGTGGGTGATGTACTTGGTCGTGTACCACAAGAAACTTCACGTACCCGTGATATTACCGGTGGTCTTCCACGCGTAGCTGACTTGTTCGAAGCACGTAAACCGAAAGAACATGCGATCTTGGCAGAAGTGTCTGGTATCGTGAGCTTTGGTAAAGAGACCAAAGGTAAGAACCGTTTAGTGATCACACCTGATGATGGTTCAGAGATCTACGAAGAGTTGATTCCTAAATGGCGTCAAATCAACGTGTTCGAGGGTGAGCATGTAAACCGTGGTGAAACCATTTCTGATGGTCCACAAAACCCACATGACATCTTGCGTTTGAAAGGTGAAGTAGCATTAACTAACTACATCGTGAACGAAGTTCAAGACGTTTACCGTCTCCAAGGTGTAAAAATCAACGATAAGCACATCGAAGTTGTTGTACGTCAAATGTTGCGTAAAGTTGATATCACCGATGGCGGTGATACAAGCTTCATCAAGGGTGAGCAAGTGGATTACATCCGCGTTGTTCAAGAGAACCAAGCTGTCTTGGCTCAGAACAAGTTCCCAGCGAAGTTTGAACGTCAATTGATGGGTATCACCAAAGCGTCGCTTTCTACTGACTCATTCATTTCTGCTGCATCGTTCCAGGAAACAACACGAGTGTTAACTGAAGCTGCTGTAACAGGTAAAGAAGATGATTTACGTGGTTTGAAAGAAAACGTTGTTGTGGGTCGCTTGATCCCAGCGGGTACAGGTCTTGCATATCACTTAGAGCGTCGTCGTCAAGAGGCAGAAGCTGCTGAATTTGAACTTCATAATGATTTCAGTGAAGTTGACCAAGCATTTAGTCAAGCGTTGAACTCAGACCAGTTCTAAGTCTTAACGAATTAAAAAAGGCACCTTTGGGTGCCTTTTTTATGTTTGAAAATAGCAAAATGATTGTATTTAGAAAACCAAACTAAGTTTTCATAGATATAAATTAGTGTGATTGTATAAATTGATTCACTTGTTGGGTATATGCATTATCTTCTCCCAAAGATCTATTTATTTCACGATGTGAAAGTGGGAGTGATAATAATTGTGCGGATGTCCCAAGTTTTTGTGCTTGCTGAATAAATTGTTGAGCCTGTATACAGGGTTGATCAGGGCGAGTGGTTGAGCAAACAGCGAGAAATGCAGGTAAACTTTGATGTAGTTGTAAGATCGGAGATAGAGCTTTCCAGTTTTCAGGTTGTTGGCCAAAGGCTCGATCATAAAATCGAGCGTGCCGATTTTGCATTATTTTTTCGATATCGTAAGCAGCACTATCTAAGGCAATCGTTGCTCGCCAAGGTTGCGGTTGTGGAGTTAACCACGAGGGCCGTACTGTAACTAAGCTGACTAAATGTGCACCAGCAGAATGCCCTACCAAAATAAGCCGTTTTGAGTTTGCATGCCAATCATTTGCATGTTTTTGAATATAGAGTAAAGCATTTGATATATCTTGAGTCTGTTGCTGTACGGTTGCATTTGGAACTAATCGGTAATTAACGGAGATCAAAAGCCACCCACGTTTACCCCAATAATCGACTTTATTTTTTACTACTGCAGCATTATTTTTATCCCCTATACTCCAAGCACCACCATGTACCATAACGATGATTGGGGCTAGATTATTATCGGTGTGTGGTTTAGATGGGAAATAGATATCCATCATTTGTTGGGAATCATGACCATAAGCAATATTTTTATGTGATTCTACTTTTGCTAATGTTTGGAACTTGAAAAAATTTGCCTGAGTTGCAGAATTCAAACTCATCAAGATCAACATGGATAGCATAAATCTTGTCATTTTTTGGCCCCTGTTAAATTATATTTTTACATTGAGCCACACATTTTGTTTTCATGCTGATTAGATTGGAACTTTGACTTCATTTCCAATAACATAATTCAATCAACAGTGTAGTACTGTATTGATCAAAGATTCTTGCATTTAGTTTATTTTATTACAAAAAGAAAAGAATGCACTTAGAGCAATTACATAATCTGA
Source organism: Acinetobacter sp. SwsAc4 (assembly GCF_013391535.1). Taxonomy (NCBI): domain Bacteria; kingdom Pseudomonadati; phylum Pseudomonadota; class Gammaproteobacteria; order Moraxellales; family Moraxellaceae; genus Acinetobacter; species Acinetobacter sp. SwsAc4. The sequence goes on along the minus strand of NZ_JACAXC010000014.1, from coordinate 62,588 downwards.
TTATTTTCTCACAAAAATCAGATTATGCTTAGACTATAAAGTTGAGGAGTTTTGGACATGAAAAAAACAATGGGTTTAATTTCAACATTAGTATTATCTACTTTGATGTTTACAGGCTGCCAAAACATGAGCGCATCTGATCAGCGTATTGGTGCAGCAGCATTGGGTGGTGCAGTTGGTGGTGGTGTTGGTAATCATGTAGGTGGCGGCTTAGGAGCGGGTGTAGGTGCAGCAGCAGGTGCTGGTGTAGGTGCAAATGCCAAGGGTGGTAGTAGTAATTCAACCACAAGTAGTGCAATTGGCGCAGGGATTGGTTCTGTGATTGGTAAGTCTATTTTTGGTGGTGATACTGGTGCAGCGATTGGCGGCGCAATTGGTGGTGGCGCTGGTGCTGCAATCCAAGAAAAGAAAAGATAATTTCTCAGATTCAAAAATGCCTGCAAAACCTTGCAGGCATTTTTATATGCGTAAAATTAAGCACTGGCTTTGGGCTTTTTCAGACGGATATACAGAACCTTTTCAACTTCTGCAATTTGCGTTCCCGCATCATCCACAATATTCAATGTATAGTTTCGAAATACAGGTTCATGATTTTCAGCCAGTTGCTTAATTTCCGCAATTTCAGTGGCACTGAGCTGTATATCCGCATAGACGGTGCTGCGACCAGGTGACAGGAAATTAATAGAAGCACTTTTGTCCCAAACAATATATTTATGTCCTAAATGATGCATGAGAATCAGCATATAAAAGGGATCAACCATCGAATATAAACTGCCCCCAAAATGTGTTCCGACGATATTACGATTTTTTCTAGTCAGCGGCATTTTGACACGAATGAAGTAACGATCAAGATCAAATGTTTCGATTGCAATGCCTGCCCCACGATAAGGGGAATAATGATTCAGCATAAATTTAGAAATCGCTGGAACGGTTCGAATTTTTTTGAAAAAGTCTTTCATGGTCAATTTTTTTTCTTGCAACGCTATTCATACTCCATAAGTATCATTTTTAGTGCATCGCTGGCAATGGCTGTTTTATAACCAAGCGGATAGAAAACAAAATAGGAAAGAATTATGCAAGCACAAGTAAAAACAGTAACCACTTCTGATCAACAAAGCCTCTGTGTCAAAACATGGGGGGATGAAAAGAAAACACCATTGGTGTTAGTACATGGTTATCCCGATAATCAAGAAGTATGGGAGCCGATTATTGAGGAATTGGTTGATGACTATTATGTGGTTACTTACGATGTTCGTGGTGCAGGTTTGTCATCAATTCCAAAGCGTATTAAAGACTATCGATTACCGCGTTTATCTTTGGATTTACAAGAAGTCGTTGATGAAGTGTTACCCAACCGCAATTTCCATATGGCAGCGCATGACTGGGGTTCTTTACAGTCTTGGGAATCAGTAACTGAACCTAAGTTAAAAGGCCGTTTACTATCTTATACAACAATCTCAGGCCCTTGCTTGGATCATGCTTCCTTATATTTGCGTGAAAAGTTTAAATCTACACCAAGTAATGTACTGAAAATGCTGACTAAATCTTGGTATATTGGTGCTTTCCATTTGCCATTGGTTGCTCCAACCGTATGGACTTTCTTTAGTCCAGAAAAGTGGGGTAAGATTTTAAGTGGCTTAGAGAAAAAACAAAATTTGCCATTAAATGCAAATATTATGTCAGATGGTAAATACGGTATTAATTTGTATCGTGCTAACTTTATTCCTTCACTGGCTCAACCACGCCAACGCTATGCTCAATGTCCTGTACAGGCGATTGTATTAAAACGCGATGCATTTGTTAGCCCTGAGTATATTACCGAATCAATGCCAAAATGGGTCGAAAACTTTGAATATGTTGAACTTGATGCCAATCACTGGGCAGTTCTAAGTCAGCCAACTAAAATTGCTGAACTCATCCGTCATTTTGTAAAACGCCAGACTGTTTGAGGCTTTAGCGGATTAATCAAAATAAAAATCACTTAAAACAGATTGCAATTTGGCGACATTTTCAGCTTCTATACAATGAATCTGCTAGAATGTCGCCTTTCTTTTTGCTCCTAAATTTTCTCCATGAATGCTGTCGTAATTGCGATTGCCGTGATGTTTATTTTGTCACTGGCACGCGTTTCTGTTGTTCTCACTTTGGTCATATCAGCCATTATTGGTGGTTTGGTTGCTGGACTGAGCCTTTCTCAAACTGTAGAAGCTTTTAATGCAGGACTGGGAGATGGTGCTGAAGTCGCTTTGGCTTATGCTGTTCTAGGTGCTTTTGCCTTAGCATTATCTAAATCTGGTTTACCAGATTTACTTGCACATAAACTGATTGGTTTATTAGGAATGGAAGCCAGTAAAAATCAAGAAAAAAAAGTGAAATATCTTTTATTAACGATTTTACTCATCGCTGCAATTTTCTCTCAAAATCTAATCCCAGTTCATATTGCTTTTATTCCTGTATTGGTTCCGCCATTGTTAAAAGTGATGAATCACCTCAAGCTTGATCGACGTGCGGCAGCATGTGTACTGACGTTGGGTTTAGTTGGAACATATATCTTCTTACCTGTGGGCTTTGGTGCCATTTTCCTTGAACAAATTTTGATGGGGAATATCAATAAAATTGGGGCTGCATATGGTTTGCATGTAGAACGTAGCATGATGCCTATAGGCATGGCGATACCTGTTTTGGGTATGGTTTTAGGTACTTTAGTCGCTGTGTTTATTAGTTATCGTAAGCCCCGTGAATATGTTGATCGATCAATTTCACCCGTTACAAGCATTGATTTGGATAAACCACTACGAGCAACAACACAAGCTGAATATGACCTCAAGGCGGATGCTGAAGAGTTGAAGCATGAAGCTGAAAATGTACCTTATATTTCCAAAAAAACCATGCTCATGGCGTTACTTGCAATCGGTTTAACCTTAGTTGCGCAGTTGTATTCAGGTTCGATGATTTTAGGTGGCCTGGTTGGTTTTGCTGTGTTATCCGCTTCTGGTATCTTTAAATGGCAAGAAGCCGATGATGTGTTTGTGCAAGGGATGCGGATGATGGCCTTAGTTGGTTTTATCATGATTTCCGCGGCAGGTTTTGCTTCAGTCATGACGCATACAGGCGACATTGCTCATCTAGTGAATGGCGTTGTACATATCATTGGTGATAATCATGCTTTAGCTGCATTCTTGATGCTATTTATTGGCTTGTTTGTCACGATCGGTATTGGTTCATCTTTCTCAAGTGTGCCTGTGCTGGCAGTGATTTATGTGCCACTCTGCGTACAATTTGGATTCTCACCTTTGGCGACAATTGCATTGATTGGTACTGCTGCTGCATTAGGTGATGCAGGTTCGCCTGCCTCAGATTCAACATTAGGACCTACAGCAGGACTAGGTATAGATGGTCAACATGATCATATTTGGGATACTGTAGTGCCAACATTTATACATTTTAATATCCCGCTACTTATTTTTGGCTGGATCGCAGCAATGGTTTTATAATGAATAGAGAATGGTTCCATAAGGAACCATTTTTTATATTAAGAAATAATAAAATATCATTTATATTAAATATAATAATTATGCTTATTAAATAATAACTATATTTATTTTAAACCACCTTGATATGAATAGTTGCTATTTATTTATCATGGAAGAAATAAAGTGAAATTTTTTGTCTTTTTATTCCTGTTTATTATATTAAGTTCTCATTCTATTTTGTAATAAAACTAAATTTATTTAGTGTATACTTTAAAAGATTTATTTTAAATATATATTTAAGCTGGTTAATTCTGATAAAAACACTTGGTTTTCAATTGGTTAATCATAGTAAATTAGTTTGATTTATAAATAATTACATATCTTTACAAATTTATATTGTTGTTAATCAGATATTTGTAAAAATAATTAAATTGGTCGGAATTAATATGTATTGCATAAAATAAAAAGACATGATTATTATTAAATACAGGTTGAAATTTTGATTAAAGAGGTTTTTTTAAATGCTAAAAAAATTATTAGTTATTACATTATTGGGGTTGTCTTCAACTGCGTTTGCAGGTGGTTTTCAGGTTAAGGTCGGTGGTAGTGTTATTGCGCCAACTGCAGATACAACAGTAGCTCCAGGTGCTGTAGTTAAAGGTGATCATGAATTCGCATTTACACCTTCAGTAGAATATTTCTTTGGTGATACGCCTTTTTCAGCTGAGGTTTTGCTTGCTAACCCAATTAATCACGATGTTCTATTAAATGGTGAGAAAGTTGCAAGTGTTCGTCAATTACCACCGACAATCACAGCAAAATATAACTTTAAGAATTCAACTCGATTTACTCCATATATTGGTGTTGGTGGTACAGCCTTCATTGCATGGCACGAAAAGGGCTTAGCTGATGACGTGAAAAATACTTATGGTTTTGCTGGTCAGTTAGGTTTTAATTTCCAACCTGCTGACGCTAAAAACTGGGGTGTATATATGGATGTTCGATATGCAGATCTTAGCCCTGAAGTTAAGTTGGTTAATGGTACGAAGTTTGATTTAGACCTAAATCCAATGGTCTATACTTTGGGCTATAGCTATAAATTCTAAGTCGATTTAGATTTAAAGAAACCTCACAAATCGTGAGGTTTTTTATTTTGCAATCGTAATATAAAACAGATACAAGCCTGAAACAGAGCGTGCGGTAAGCTAAGAACGAGTTTTTAATAAGTTGTGATCGGTGATGAAAAAATTATTAAGCTCAGCATTATTTCTTATGTCATTACTCATTTTATCTCAAACCCATGCTGCCAGTTTCTCATGCAAAGCTGCAAAATTGAAATCGGAACAACAGATTTGTAATGATCGTGGTTTAAATGATGCGGATGTAAAACTGGCAACAACTTACCAGATTATTTTGCACGCACTACCTATGGGAGGGTGTGATGCAGAAAAAGATAAGCAATTCCAATGGTTGAAACAGCGTAATTCATGTGCAGCAAATACTCCTTGTCTTCGTCGTGCATATGCACAAAGACAACAGCAATTGGATCAACTTCTACAAACACGTATATTGAGCCAAGGACCATTCTAATTGTTCTTTTGTGCATTTTTTAACTGAAAAAATAAAACACAAGGATTGAAATATTCAAGATATGCACCATTCATAAATCATTCCAAATATATAAGCCTCAAGATAAGGAGTGATTTATGAGTGAACAAGTCGCACAAAATTATAGTTTCCAAGCTGAAGTTGCTCAGTTATTACATTTGGTGACACATTCGCTGTATTCCAACCCAGAAATTTTCTTACGTGAACTGATTTCAAATGCCTCGGATGCTTGCGATAAGTTACGTTTTGAAGGGATTAATCACCCTGAATATTATGAAAATGATGCCAACTTGCATGTTCGTGTGAGCTTGGATAAAGAGAATAAAACTTTAACTATTTCCGATAATGGTATTGGCCTGAGCCAACAAGAGGCGATAGAGAATCTTGGTACGATTGCAAAATCGGGCACTAAAGATTTTATGTCAAAGTTAAGTGGTGATCAGAAAGCCGACGCACAGTTAATTGGTCAATTTGGTGTTGGTTTTTATTCTGGATTTATTGTAGCCGATAAAATTACGGTTGAATCACGCCGCGCTGGTTTAGAGTCTGCTGAGGGTGTGCGTTGGATCAGTGGCGGTACAGGTGAGTTCGAGGTTCAAACAATTGAGAAAGAAACCCGTGGTACCGATATCATCTTGCATTTACGTGATGATGCACTCGACTATTTAGAGTCGTGGAAAGTTAAACAAATCATCAATAAGTATTCAGATCACATCAGCTTGCCAATCGAAATGCAAAAAGAAATATGGCAAGAAGAGGAAGTCGCTGAAGGTGAAGAGCCTAAAGGCGGTCAGATGGTGAAGACGGATGAATGGGAGGCGATTAACTCTGCTAGTGCATTATGGACACGCAGTAAGAGCGAAATCACTGATGAGCAATATATCGACTTTTATAAAAACCTCAGCCATGATTTTGCAGAACCTCTAGCATGGGCACATAACCGTGTCGAAGGTAGTACTGAATATACGCAATTATTGTATATCCCAAGTCAAGCCAAACAAGATCTGTTTACACGTGAAGCAAAAGCGGGCATCAAATTGTATGTGAAGCGTGTATTCATTTTGGATGAAGCAGACAACCTCATTCCAAACTATTTACGTTTTGTACAAGGCGTGGTCGATAGTGCTGATTTACCATTAAATGTCAGTCGTGAATTACTTCAAGAAAGCCGTGATGTGAAAACCATTCGTGAAGGTAATGCGCGTCGTGTATTGACCTTACTGGATGGCTTGGCGAAATCGGAAGATGAGAAAGACCAAGAGAAATTTAGAACCTTCTACACCGAATTTGGCTCAGTATTGAAAGAAGGTCTAGGCGAAGACACGGGCAATCGTGAGCGTATCTTGAAATTATTGCGTTATGCAACTTCAAATCATGATGAGATCAGTACTTCTTTTGCCGACTATAAAGCACGTATGAAAGAAGGACAGAAAGCGATTTATTATGTGACTGCGGATAATTTAACGGCTGCGAAAAACTCACCACAACTTGAAGTATTCAAGAAGAAAGGCATTGAAGTTTTACTCATGGCAGATCGTGTTGATGAGTGGGCAATGAATTTTGTCTTTGAGTTTGATGGTACGCCATTACAGAACGTGTCTAAAGGTGCAGTTGATCTTGGTGATCTACAGGATGCGGATGAGAAAAAGGCGCTTGAGGAAGCGGCTGAACAATTTAAACCTGTGGTGGAGCGTTTAAGCAGCTCATTGAAAGACAAAACCAAAGAAGTGCGAGTAACGACACGTTTGGTGGATTCACCAGCATGTTTGGTAACGAGTGAGGGTGAGCTTTCTCCGCAATTGATTCGCATGTTGAAACAGGCAGGTCAGGCTGTTCCTGAAAGCAAGCCAACGCTGGAAATTAACCCTGAACATCCATTGGTAAGAAAACTAGAAAACTCAGCACAGTTTGATGATCTCGCGAATGTGATCTTCGATCAGGCGGTAATTGCTGAAGGTGGCTTACCAGAAGATCCTGCGGCTTATGTCAAACGTATCAACAGCTTGTTATTACAATAAGTGATTTGACCTAAAAACCTCTGCTTCGGCAGAGGTTTTTTATGTCTATGGATAACATTTGAGTTATCCACAGTTGTGCTGATATTTTCATCAGAACAACGTTTCAAGACGAACGAAAGTACTCACATAATGATTTCGATCCTCGCGATGATCATTGAAATAGTTGAGATCACCTTGTACATAGAACCACTCACGCCATAAAGGTTGTCTCCAAGAAACAAAAGGGCCCCAACTGTTTAGACGTAAGTCATTATTGTTGTAATAGCCACCTGTATAGAGACCGTAATTAAAATTGTTATGCGCAAAGAATTGGTGTTGGCGGAAAATGCGATTGTCCCATAACAAATCATCATCTTGCTTGTCAGCGTAAGTTAAACTGAATTGATTTGAAAGAAAAGGTTGGTTAGGGCGAGCATGTATCAATTCTAAATTTGTACGCAAATAGTTCTCACTTTGACTACCATATCGATAGATTTGTTCAGCATTAAAGTGGAAATCATTGTGCAAATCCCAATGCTTCTCAGCTCTTAGACGTAAGTAAACATCATCACCAGAACGAATACCAATATCTGCATCTGTATCAAATGGTAGCTTTTTGGAGAAATTAGACCAACGTAATGCAATAGAGCCATTACTATCTCGTGTCTGTTTGGAATCAAACTTCTTATCTGGATCTTGATTTGGTTGTGTATTGGTATTGGCAATATTGTTTTTAAATTCGTCATCTAGAGAATCATCACCAAAAACTACGCTAAGTTTTTTTTCTAAAGTTGGAAGTTTGATTTTTCCTCGAATACGAGGTTTAACCTCATAGTTATCATATTCATTCCAATAATTGTCCAACATAAAACGAATCGTTGCTGAAGCTGGTTTTTCTGGGTCGACATCACCAAACCAGTCATCAATCTTAACCGAGGTTCGATCAGCCCAGTTGCGAATATCACGCTGTTTACGATCAACCCAAGTTTTATTCTCAGTTTCAGCGGTTGAAGGAACAATAGATTGATCAGATTGTTCAGGAAGAACGGTGGGGCTCGCATCTACCCATTTAGGAATATAGTCTAAGAAATTTTCTTGATTTGATATTTCCGCTTTGGGAATATTATTCTCAGTTTGTTCAACCGATTCAGTTGCAGCATTGACAGTTGTTGATAAACCGAATGGAAGTGCAATGAGCGTATATAAAATATATGATGGTACGGTTTGATTTAAAGTCGTCATAGTTAAAACTTATATATTGTTCTTCATTTAACTTTTGATTATTCAAGCAATAAAATCAAGCTAAAGACACAAAAAACAGCAATTTAACAATGCGTTTGAAAATTTGAATGAGTATTTATGAAAATCCACCATGAAACTTGCAATGAGCAATCACAAGTTTGATGGTGGATTAGAGGTATCTTAAAAATGGATATTTAGGTCGCTGAAACATCCGCATTTTCGAGTGCTTGATAGAGATCATGAACTGAAATTGGTTGAGGTAGGCGGCTAATCACTTGACGTATTAATTGCCATGTATAGCCGTCTGCACGATCTAACAATAGATACGGATAAGCTTGATCTTCGCTCGATAATTTTACGCGTTCTGCGCCGTGTAGCACTCTGATTTTTTGACGCTCTTTGAGTAGGATGACTGGCGTCAAAAAAGTCGCTGTTGTTTCTTCAAAAGGAATAAACTTTTGCGTGTTAATAAAGGCAGCAGGAATATAAGGGTAAGATCGCTCACTACGCTGCCAAACTTGATTACCATTCATGATACATTCATTAAATAGTGTTTCATGTTGGTGGTAATGTTGTTTAAAAATGACCCAGTCTGTTTGATGAATCGAGCTTGTTTGAGTATGACGTTTGTCTGTATAAGCTTGTAAGATTGTTGCAGCATATTCGACACTATGAGTACCAATAAGGACGACATAATGTGAAAACTGTCCTTGAGCATAAAGCTGTTCAGCAACAAAGATTTGAGCTGTTTCCCAAATAGGTTGAACGTCATTCTCAGCTTTTAAATATAACCAATCAATTTTAATATTTTGATTAATCTCATCGTGTAGCTCTACACGATATAAAGATGGAAATGTTTTAGGATCGATACGCTCTAAGCGACATACGAGTCCATCTAAATTAAAATCTTTTAGTGCAACAGGTTTCGCTTTATTTAGATTTGCAACAGGACGCACATTTTGTCTAAAACTTGGTTTAGGCTTTGCGACCGTTGGTATACTTGGTGTTGGAGTATTGGGTACAGATTGAATTCTTTCCTGAATAATTGCTTCGAGTTGTGCTTCAAAATTCGCAGTTTCTTCTCTCATAGCAGATAATCTGTCCTTGTGAATTGTCTGATTTGAATCTAATGATAAATTTGTTGAAGTTTGATGAATTGACTCTAAAACAGGAATAAGACTTTTGAGTTCATCATCTGTTTTTATATAATCACTTGTACTCGTTTGAATCCATTCAAGTGCTTGTCGAGTAGATGTAAACCAAGGGCTCTTTATAAAAGACAATGCAGGACGAATAACCCAAATTTGCCAATGCTGTGACTGACGTAAAGCTGCCCATCCCATGTCGCCTGATGCAAATAAAGCATGTTCAACATGCCCCATAAATTTAAATGTTCCGCGATAAGTGAGTGCATACCCAAAGCTTTCTAATTCTTCAGCCGAAAATTCTTCTTGTTGAATAAATTCTTTAAATGGAGTGAGTTGTTCTTGAAACAATGGATCGTCACAAGAAGCACAAATATCCTTAATACGTTGCTTTGATTTTGCGATCTCAAAAAGTGAGTTTTTATCGTTGTTTAGCCCAACAATCAGATGTTTGAGCTCATCAACCAATAATGCTTTCTCTAATACGTCCATTGATAGTTTCCTTAGAGATAGGCTTGAGCCTGTTTTAAATAATGAATAAGTACAATATTCACAGCATCATCTAATAGTTTGTATTCAGGTGTATTCGTCAAATTATGCTGTCTAGCCAAGGCTACAAGTTGCTCAATACATATTTGTTCGGGTTGAATCTGACCATTTATCAGGGCTTGTAACTCTTGAATTTTCATAACAAAAGAATGTCACTTTATGACGATTATAGAAGAAAAATATGCAAAATCTATAGACTGCAAGTTAGTAAAAAATCTCATTTAGTTATTCCAAATAGAGATTTTGATCATGTTTTGGCTTTCAAAGTATCAACATTTTAAAACAATAAATCGGATAAATAGATCGCACTGGGGAAGTATATCTATAAATCTATCACTTTAGTGTGATTTTAATCACATTTTTTTTAGTTAAAAGTTGATCAATAAAATACTTAGTTTGTTACAGAATTTACCACTAGAGATAAACGGTATGCTTTTTAAGATAATAGGTGACGTAGCCATCACATCTAGTTTGAATAGTTCGCTGCACACAAGCTTCAGACAGTTGCTGAAGCTTGTATTTTAGCAAGCTTGTTAGGGCTTAATTTCGCATTGATCATCGCTACATTGAGCCGCCTCTGTTTGCTGAATTTCTTCTGTAGAAGCAGATTGAGCTTGTTGTAATGCTTGTAAGAAAATCTCACGTGGTTGTGCGCCTGAAAGTACTAGTTTTTGATTAAAAACAAAAAAGGGTACACCCGTTACATTTAATTGCTCATGTGCAATTTTTTCATCATGGCGAACAAAATCTGCCAGTTCATCTGAATTCAATATATACTCGACTTCAGCATGATCCAAACCAATCCGTGAAGCGATTTCTTCAACCACTTCACGTTCACCAATTGCAAGACCTTCAGTCATATAAGCATGAAAAAAAGCTTCTTTTGCTTCGTTACCCAAACCTTTGCTTTGAGCCAAATGGATAATACGATGTGCATTAAAGCTGTTGCCTGAATTGGCTTTTTGCCATTGAAAATCAATGCCTTCAGTCGCTGCCATAGCCGCAACATTACGTTCCATTTCTTCCATGTCAGCAAAGCTACGCCCATATTTCTTTGCTAAGCGTTCCGTATTCGAAGTCTCATGTTTGGCAGGTGCATCTGGATCGAGTTCAAAGCTATGCCAATGAATATCAAGCTCAATTCCTGCTTGTTCAGCAACATGTTCAAGACGCTTTTTCCCAATATAACAAAAAGGGCAAACGACATCTGACCAAATATCTACGCGCATGGCATATCTCTACAATTTCAGTTGATTTGATAATAGGGGCGAAAGTACGAAATTTAAAGCGATGAAAATGTAATGCTCCGTTACGAGAAATGAAATAAAAATCAATTAACAGTCTGTGTTTGGTTGATTAAACTTAAATTCAGAACATAAGAAATATAAATATACTTGGAGGCTGTATGCGCCGTTTTTTATTATTTTTAACTGTCGTCGTGATTTGTTTGGGTACATTCTTTTTCTATCAATATCGCTTAAAGCAAAATGCAGCCAATACCGAACAAATGTTTGAAATTGTTATGGCTGAAAAAATGCGTGGGCTCTATGATCAAGCGCAGGATTGGAGCAAGCCTATACAACTCAATGTGCATGATGATCGTTTATCTGGTGATTATAAGTTGATGTCCGAGTTTCTACTTAGTTATTGGATGCAAAATGTTGAGGCAAGAAACGCTTATTTAAGACAACTCAAAGCAGCAAATTGGGATACTTTTTTAGATGTCGAACGTTTAGATCGAGACCGTCAAAAAGGTTATCTTGAGACTGAAAAGATGCTTCAGGATGTGCGAAAAATCTCGATTGAATATGGAATAAAGAGACAGAAAATACAGGCAGATTCACTTGAACAAGCAAAAAATCTCGCCATTCATCATGAAATGAGAAAATCTTTACAAGAAAAACTGCAAAATAACCTGAAAACAGACAAGGCGCATGACATTTTTCCGATTGAACAACAAGTGATTGAGAAAGCACAAGCGATGTTTGATATGTTAAAAACTGACCCTTGGCAAAGAGAAGATAACAAGATTCTTTTTAAGGAAACAGCACAAGTCAAAAAGTTTAATGCGCTTTATCAAGATGTGCTCAGATTAAATCAGAAGATGGATAAAATTAAGCAAAACAATGTTGCAGTATTAGATGAAGAATTATAATTTCGTGATGCAATGATGCCTTGTATACATCATTGCATGATTGAGTTCGAGTTTAAGCTTAATCAAAGATCTTTTCTGCTGCTTGGAAAGGTAGACTTACCACATCAATCGCCACGGCAAAAGGGAGCAATACCAGTTTTTCCAAAGGATTCATACCTGATTTTGATTTATAACTTTCTTCTTTATTGGTATAGATAGAGATTTGGTAAGGCTTACTTAATGCTTTGAGTGAACTTAGATTATTTGCAGTAGGATAAACAACACCAGCGAGTTTGATATCGAAACAGAAGCGTTGAGCTTGCATACGTTCATCACTTGAAGAAGAACATTCTCTCGCACCATTCTCAATGAAAAACTCTAAATCTTTTTTGCTCAAGTCTTCTTTTAGTTTTATATATGAAAGGGGTAGTGTACCTGAAAAATTGCCATCATTTTTTTCAGAATAAAAGCTTAGCTCACGTGTAATTTGAATATTTTTGGGGTCGAGCTTTGTGATTAAATTCACAAATTGAGATCCACCTTGGGTGAGGATATAGCTATTCTTTTGCCCTGCGATTACGAGACTATCTTTAGGTAAATTTGCAGATTGTTGAGCAGGTCTTCCAAATGCAATGACACTATCTTCAACCAAAGTAACCTTGGTTGTGCGAATATAAGCTTTACTGTCTTTGGTAATAAGGGTTTTGGTTGCACAACCTGCTAAACATAATCCTGTAATCGATATTGCTGTAGTCATTTTAATTAGAGTTGAAATCATCCATTTCTCCTAATCGCTTTTTAAAGTATATAAAATAATCAATATTTATAAATTCACTCGAGCACAGTAATCAAAAAAACGAGCTTATGCGAGATTTTTTCCTCTTTTATCTATTCATTTTACAAAGATCAGACATATTATTTGATTCGATCATTTTATCTTACGTTCAAAAAATAATCCTATTTACCGTTTATCAGAGTGATACAGAATTCAATATCACTTTATTGTAGGCTTAATTTATAGCTATTTTTATTCAATGTTTATGGTGAATGATTTTTGGAGCAAGTGATGAACTTTCTAAAACGATCAACGCTGATGATGGCATTTACTTTGGTTGGATTTTCAGCAGTACATGCCGAAGAGGTTGAAACTTTACCAACCATTCGTATTATGGCTGAATCTGAATTACGTGAAGAAATTGTAGGACCTACTCCATTTCAAGAAGATAAAAAAGTACGTCAAGCACTTCAGCATCGTATTTATAAAACTCATACTGATATGCAGAATGCAGAAATTCCTGAGAATATTAGTGCAGTTGAATTTGAACCAAAGGTGCAGTCAGGCTTATCTCAAGTTTCACCTGGGTTACAAGAGTATATTCTAGCGGTGGCCTCAGGTTTTCAATCATCTGATCCAACTAATGGTGTATTTAAAATATTAGAGCCACTTAATATAAATCGAAACAATATTGATGGCATTCGTGATGGTTCGATTAAAGTCAATTTGAATGATATTTTGCTATTACAGCAGCAAATTCAAAATGGTTTAAAAGATTTTAGACAACCATAGCTTATATCATTGATTAAGATAAAAATCCCCGCATATAGCGGGGATTTTCTCTTTATCTCAGTGTCGATTAAACACGTTCGATAATGGTCGCGATACCTTGACCAAGACCGATACACATGGTCGCAAGACCGATTTGAGTATCTTGTTGTTCCATCACGTTCAACAATGTTGTTGTGATACGCGCACCAGAACAGCCCAATGGGTGACCTAATGCAATCGCACCACCATTTAAGTTGATGATGTCTTGTTTGTCATAAATGCCTAAGCCTTTCATGACTGATAAGCCTTGAGCAGCAAATGCTTCGTTTAATTCGATCGTTTGGATATCCGCCATCGTTAAACCAGCACGTTTAAGCGCTTTTTGAGTTGCTGGAACTGGACCATAACCCATGATCGCAGCATCACAACCTGCAATCGCCATAGAGCGAATCACAGCACGAGGTTTTAAACCTAAAGATGCAGCACGTTCAGCTGACATCAACAACATTGCAGAAGCACCGTCAGAAAGAGCAGAAGAAGTTGCTGCTGTTACTGAACCACCTTTAGGATCGAAAACTGGTTTCAGCGCTTTGAATGCTTCAAGGTTTGCGTCAGCACGAATCACTTCGTCGATGTCGCAAAGGGTTTTGAAGCCATTAGCATCATGACCTTCAACACCCACGATTTCATTTTTGAAACGACCTTCTTGAGTTGCAGCCCAAGCACGGCGGTGAGATTCAACACCGAAAGCATCTTGCTCTTCACGAGAGATACCGTTCATACGACCTAACATTTCAGCAGTTAAGCCCATCATGTTCGATGCTTTTGCATAGTGTTTAGATGCTTCAGGGTTAAGGTCGATGCCGTGCATCATACCTACGTGACCCATATGCTCTACACCACCGATGATGAAGATGTCACCTTGGTTGGTTGCAATCTGTGCAGCAGCAGTATGAAGTGCTTGCATAGAAGAACCACAAAGACGGTTTACTGTTTGACCGCCAGCAGTTTTTGGAATGTCAGCCAATAAACCAATATTACGAGCAATGTTCATACCTTGCTCTAAAGTTTGGTTTACACAGCCCCAAATGATGTCTTCAACTTCATTGGTATCAAACTGGTTACGAGCAACAAGTGCACGTACTAATTCAGCAGATAAACTGTCGGCACGAACATTGCGGAACATACCGTTACGTGATTTGCCCATGGCAGAACGAACGCCATCAACAATCACAACGTCACGTGGATTTAAAGTAGCCATTCACGTCGCTCCTTAACCGTAGAATTTTTTGTTGTTAGCAGCCATGTCACGCAACATTTGTGGCGCTTCATAAGCTTTACCTAAATGTGCATATTTGTCGCAAAGCGCAACGTATTCAGCAACACCTGTTTGGTCGATGTAACGGCATGGACCACCACGGAATGGAGGGAAACCTACACCCATGATCATCGCCATATCTGCTTCAGAAGCAGTTGCAACGATGTTGTCTTCTAAGCAACGAACTGTTTCGTTACAGAAAGCAAGCATCATACGGTCAATGATTTCTTGTGGATCAAATTCACGTTTTTCGCCAGTCACGAAAGGCGCAATGATTTCGTAAGCTGTTGGGTCAACAGTTTTCGCTTTCTTACCTTTCTTGTCTAACACATATTTGTAGAAACCAACATCGTTCTTTTGACCAAGACGTTTTGCTTCGTACATCGCTTGGATAGAACCTTTGTAATCTGGCTTCATACGGTCAGGGAAACCTTCAGCCATCACTTCAGCGCCATGTACACCTGTATCGATACCAACAACGTCGATCAAGTATGCAGGACCCATTGGCCAGCCGAATTTCGCCATGACATTATCCACTTGTTGGAAATCCGCGCCATCTTTTACAAGAAGGTCGAATGCACCAAAGTAAGGGAACAATACACGGTTAACTAAGAAACCTGGGCAGTCGTTCACAACGATTGGTGTTTTACCCATTTTCTGAGCAAGAACAACAGTAGTTGCAATCGCTTCTTCAGAGGTTTTCTCACCACGAATCACTTCAACCAATGGCATCATGTGTACTGGGTTGAAGAAGTGCATACCAACGAAGTTTTCAGGACGTTGTAAGTTTTCTGCTAAACGCGTAATTGAAATCGTTGAAGTGTTTGAGGCAATAATCGTGTTGTCACGAACATTTTTCTCAGTTTCTGCAAGTACGATACCTTTTACTTTAGGGTTCTCTGTGACCGCTTCGATCACGATATCCACTTCTTTAAACTCATCGTAGCTTAAAGTAGGACGGATGCGAGCAAGGGTTTCACCCATTTGCGCAGGTTTCATTTTCTTGCGTTCAACTTGCTTCGTTAGCAAGCCGTTCGCTTCTTTCATACCCAATGCAAGTTGTGGGTTACCAATGTCTTTCATGATGATTGGAGTGCCTTTGCTTGCCGCTTGGTAAGCAATACCACCACCCATGATACCCGCACCTAATACAGCTGCTTGGTTGACAGGGTGAGCACCTTTCTCATATTTCTTCGCAGTTTTCTTCACAACTTGGTCATTGATGAATAAACCAATCAATGCACCTGCTTGTGGAGTAATTGCTGCTTTAGCAAAACCTTGAGCTTCTGCTTTTAATGCATCATTACGTGTAAGGCTTGCACCTGCTTGTAATGAGTCAAGTAACAATTTTGGCGCAGGGTATTGTGCAGGGTTTGCTTTTGCAAGTACCGCACCTTTTGCTGTATTGAATGCCATCATTTGTTCAAGTGGATTCAATTTAATTGCGTCTAATTTTTCTTGACGTTTTGCTTTCCAGTTCAAACGACCAGCAATGGCTTGTTTAACTAAGTCAACAGCAGCTTCTTGAAGTTTGTCAGTAGCAACAACCGCATCTACAGCACCATCTTTCAGTGCAGCAGCTGGCTTCTTAGGATTCGCCATTGCCATCCATTCAACGGCATTGTCGATACCGATTAAACGGCTTAAACGTACGCTACCACCAAAACCAGGATAGATACCAAGTTTGATTTCTGGTAAGCCAACTTGTGCTTGTTCAGACATGACACGGTAGTCACACACTAAGCACATTTCAAAACCGCCACCAAGTGCCATGCCGTTGATCGCAGCAACTTTAGGCATTTCTAAATCTTCAAAGCTATTGAAGACGTCATGTACAGGCATAAGCCAATCAACAATTGCTTGTTCACCAGCAGCGAAGTTGTCGCCAAATTCAGTAATATCTGCACCAACGATAAATGTTGATTTACCAGAGGTAACAACTAAGCCTTTAATGTCGTTATTGGCTTTAACCGCAGCAATTGCTGCTTGGAAGTCTTCGATGGTTGCACGGTTAAATTTATTAACCGACTCACCTTGTAAGTCAAAGCGGAATTCTGCAATTCCGTCCGCAAGCATTTGGACGGTAATGGCATTGCCAGCGTGGATCATGCCTGATCTCCCTTGTTGTGGAGGATTCTGAGTTGATGTCATAAAGCGTGTATGCGTTAGCGCACACAAAATGCTTTGCTAATCTTACGATAACTATATCCAAAAAGGACATAACAAGTTGTATCAAGCCGTGACGCTAGGGTCATCTATTCTTTTAAAGAATTTATTTCTAAGGCTTGTATAAAAATAGAAAGCTATTTTTTCCTTTAAAAACAGTGAAAAGTTTATTGATTTTAGTCATGTGATTATCGGTTCTAAACGTAAAAATTGTATTAAGCAACCCATAAATCATTTTTAAATTCGTATATTTTTATTAGCATGTTTAAGCTTTAAGTTAAGTTGATAAAGTTATGGCTTATTTATTGCTTTATTATAGATATAGCGAAAGCAATATTTTGTTGTTAACTCTTTGTTATAAAAAATATTTTGAAAAATTTTTTTGTTTTTAAAATGAGACATAGTTTGATTTTATGACAAAAAATGTTAGTTATAGCTATTTTTAGGGTTTATATGAAAACGAATAGAAAAATAATTATTTGTTGATGATGTGGTTGGGAAGCTGAATAAAAAACAAACCTGTTTAGGGAAGGCTGGGTAAAAGATGAAACCAACAGACCAAACATTGATGAAACAAATGCATATTTCGATTGAAGAAATTGAATATCGACGATCTTTGCTTAGTTTAAGTCATCAAGAATTACAGCAGTTGGTTGACTTAGGGGGACAAATTGATCTTGAGTATTTACTTGACCAAGTTGTGATTACCTTTTATCAACAGCAAACCTCGATTTCGGAGATTGCTTCACTGATTGGCGATATAGACACTTTATCTCGGTTACAACATGCACAACGCCAATACTTGGTAGAACTTTTTTCAGGTAATTATGATGCCAATTATGTCAATAATCGATTGAGAATCGGTTTAGTGCATAAACGAATTGGTGTCGAACCCAAATTATATTTATCCGCCGTCTATCATCTCAAAATCATGCTGATATCAATGATTCAACAACAATTAGGCGATACAGAGAATTTTCATCAAATACGTTCTACTTTAGAAAAGTTATTTATGTTTGATATTTCGCTGGTAGTGGAAACCTATGTGTGGAGTTTGGTCAGTGAGTTGAAGGCATCTAAAGAAAAAATTGAGCAATATGCTTCTGTGTTGGAAGATCGGGCTCAGCAAATGGAAGCTTTATCTCAAACTGATCCGCTCACAGGACTATTAAATGTGAGACATTTAAATCGTATTTTAAATTCGACTATTTATGCGGCTGAACGAAGTTTAGAACCCGTTACAGTCGTATTTATTGACATCAATGATTTTAAAATCATTAATGATAATTTTGGGCATTCTAAAGGTGATCAAATATTAAAAGTTGTAGCGGATGCGATTCGATTTGTTGCACGTTTGGATGATCATTGTTTTAGATGTGGTGGAGATGAGTTTTGTATTGTGTTTCCACGTTGTACTGAAGCACAGGCACTCGAAAGTTTCGTTCCAAGATTACTACAGTATGTTTATCATATTGAGCCGAGTATTACTTTGAGTATCGGTGTAAAACAAACAGATCATGTTGATGGTTATTTAGATGCATCTACTTTGATTCATGAAGCTGATGCAAAAATGTATTTGGTCAAAAAACAGCAAAAAATAAAAAAATAACAATTTTTATTGGAAGATTTATTTTTATATATACATGATATTTATTGTTTATTTTATCTAATGAATTAAGTAGAAAAAATTGTTGAACCAAAATTGGCTAGAAATTAAAAAAGACGATGATAAAATTCCGAGATTCATTTTTTTGGTCGATTTTTTCAATGGTTAAATGGATCATTTTAGCGATATTTATCATTTCTGCGCTGTACATTCAGCGCCGTGGTAAAGTGAAACATTCGTTTTATCGTCAATTTTTCGATCATTCAACGATTCTTGCACCTATAAACTTTTTAATGTACATGTTTTCTAAAGTACCGAATCAACCTTATATTGATACGCAGTATTTTAAAGATTTAAAAGTTTTAGATGAAAATTGGGAAATGATTCGAGACGAAGCCAAAGCTTTATATGACAAAGGTGGGATTAAAGCTTCAAGTAGTTATGATGACCTCGGTTTCAACTCCTTCTTTAAAACAGGTTGGAAACGTTTCTATTTGAAATGGTATGACTCGGCACATCCATCTGCTGCTGAACTTTGCCCAAAAACAACCGCATTATTAAAAACGCTTCCAACAATTAAAGCTGCGATGTTTACTGAGTTAGCACCAGATAGCCGTTTAGTTCGCCATCGTGATCCTTATGCGGGTTCATTGCGTTACCATTTAGGTTTGATTACACCCAATGATGATCGCTGTTTTATTGATGTTGATGGTCAGCGATATTCGTGGCGTGATGGTGAAAGTGTGGTGTTTGATGAAACCTATATCCATTATGCGGAAAACACGACGAACCAGAATCGTATTATCTTTTTCGCTGATGTAGAACGTCCATTAAAAACCCGTTTTATGGAAAAGTTTAATCATTGGTTTGGTAAAAGTGTCATGACCGCAGCCAGTTCACCTAATGAGGCAGGCGATCAAACAGGTGGCTTAAATAAAGTCTTTGGTTATGTTTATCAAATTCGTATCAAGGCCAAAGCGTTAAAGGCTAAAAATCGTCAGCTTTACTATTTCCTGAAATGGTTCATCATGTTAGGGCTATTTTTCTTAATTTTTATTCGACCTTATGTATTTAAAGTCTGAATGAGATCAACGCCCGAAAGGGCGTTTTTTTATAACGATGATTTAGTTATTTATTTGTTTATTTATTAATGTTGGCAAAAACAAGTTCAGTTGAGTACTCAAGATTATATTGAATCTTATCCAACCCAAAATCTGTCACATGTAAATGAACTAGCCTGTGATTTCTTTCATGAGTCTGCATTTAAGAGCGCTGATCAAGTATTGAGTCGAGTTTTTAAATGATAGGTGTTATTTGAGTTATTGAATTGATGCATTTTGGCTCAATTGACTTGAAATTGATTTATGCAGACTACATCATCGAAAGCATTACTGATGATGAAAGTCTGCTGTGAATCCAAACGCGCGTGAACATATTGAAAAAATCCTGACTCATATGACTCAATTGCCTGGTGTTTATAAAATGCTCGGCAAAGATGGAGAGTTACTGTATGTTGGGAAAGCCAAAAACTTAAAGAATCGTGTATCCAGCTATTTTGTTAAAACGATTGACCATCCTAAGACACAGGCTTTAGTTGCGCGAATTTATGACATCGAAAGTTTGGTTGTTCGTTCTGAAACTGAAGCATTATTACTTGAACAAAATCTGATTAAATTACATCGTCCGCCATACAATATTATGCTGCGCGATGATAAGTCGTATGTGTATATCTTTGTCTCGGCAGACAAGCCCTATCCCCGCATTGCCAGTGGGCGTGGCAAGGGCAAGCATCAGGTCGGCAAGTTTTTTGGGCCTTATCCCAGTGCCTATAGTGCTAGAGATACGCTGCTTGTATTACAAAAATTATTTAATGTCCGCCAATGTGAAAACAGTTATTTTTCACAACGTAAACGCCCTTGTTTGCAGTATCAAATTAAACGTTGTACAGCGCCTTGTGTCGGTCTGATTAGCCCTCAGGACTATAAGGAAGATGTGGACAATTCAATTCGTTTTTTACAAGGTGATACCAAAGAACTCAATCAAGAGCTGATTGGAAAAATGGAACAAGCTGCCGAAGCTCTTGAGTTTGAAAAAGCCGTATTTTATCGTGATCGCCTCGCGTTATTGCGCGAGGTTCAAGCACAACAAGCAGTATTTAAGATCAAAGGCGAAGCCGATATTTTGGCGATTGCTTACCAAGCCGGTGTGACTTGTGTACAAATCATGCATGTTCGTAATGGACGTATGCTTGGTGGAAAAAGTTATTTTCCAGATATGTTGGGAGATGATTTGGCGCAAATGCTGAATGATTTTATGGCGAATTTCTATTTCCAAGTGGCAGATGAAGTGCCATCAGAATTGATTGTAAATGTAGATATTCCCGATCAAAAACAATTAGAAGAAGCATTACAGCAAAGCTTCAATAAGAAAGTTCAAATCAAGCATAAAGTGCGAGAAACTCGGGCTGAATGGCTAGAACTGGCGCAAATGAATGTGCAACATGCGATTAAAGGCAAACTGAGTAATCACTTGGAATTAAACGAGCGTTTTCATCAACTTGAACAAGTGGTTGGGCGTCCGATTGATCGGATTGAATGTTTTGATATCAGTCATACCATGGGTGAAGCACCGATTGCTTCTTGTGTAGTCTTTGATCAGGGCGGTGCAAGAAAGCGAGATTATCGTCAGTTTGCGATTCAGGATATTACGGGCGGTGATGATTATGCGGCGATGCGCCAAGCGTTGATACGCCGTTATAAAAAAAATATGTTACCTGATCTACTCTTGATTGATGGTGGTAAAGGGCAGTTGCATATGGCGATGGAGGTCATGCAAGAATTAGCGCTTGATGCTTTTATGATTGGTGTTTCTAAAGGTGAGGGGCGTAAACCGGGATTAGAAACGCTGCATTTTACTGATGGCACTAAGATTCAATTACCCGAAGACCATAAAGCTTTACACCTCATCCAACAAGTGCGAGATGAAGCGCATCGTTTCGCCATTACCAAACATCGGGCTAAGCGTGATAAACGCCGTAGTAGTTCAGTTTTAGAGGCTATTCCAGGGCTAGGGCCAAAACGCCGTCGTGATCTACTCACTCATTTTGGTGGTATACAAGGTGTTTTAAAAGCGTCAGAAAAAGAGTTGATGCTTGTACCCGGTTTGGGTGAAGTCATGGCGAGAACGATTTATAAAATTTTGCATGAATAACTTGACCGATTGGCTCAATCTCTCAATGATTGATGCGTCAATGATCATTCACAAACAGAGAAAAACATTTAAAGATAAGATGGTTTGACGATTAAGGAAAGATAATGTCACTGCTTCCGCTGTATCAACAGGTTGAACATCAAGAGTGGATTGATATTCCCTCAGGATGGTTACAAGGTCGCACCGTATTTGGCGGTTTAGTTGCAGGATTATTAATCCAAAAGGCGCAGAGCGTGGTTCATGATACAACAAAGCAATTATTGAGTTGTAATGTGACCTTTGTTGGTCCTGTGCAAGAAGGGCAGGCTAAACTCACGGCGGAGGTGTTGCGAGAAGGTAAATCGGTTACAACCTTAGAAGTGCGGTTATGGCAAGCAGATACTGTACAAAGTATTTTAATAGCAAGTTTTGGTTCGCAGCGTGAATCTCGGATTCATGTGCAAAATCTACCGCAAATTCCTGATTATCCATTGCCTGCGCAGTTGGAAAAAACGGCTTATATTGAAGGCTTAATGCCACAATGTTTGCAACAGTTTGAACTATGTTGGGCTGAAGGTAATTATCCAATATCTGGTAGCAAAGTACCTGACTTTGGCGGATGGTGTCGTTTTATGCCTCAGTTGCATCCAAATCGCGAAATGAAATTGGCCGATCTATTTGGATTGATGGATGTGTGGCCACCGGGTGTGTTACCAATGTTTAAAACCCCTGCACCTGCAAGCTCATTAACTTGGCAGATTACCTATTTGCAGCCGATTGCTCATCAAGTACAGGATTGGTTCAAATACAAAGTAGTGACTGAATATGCTGAACATGGTTATTCAACCGAGTATGCCTATCTTTGGGATGATGAAAATCGACTGATTGCGATACTTCGACAAACAGTTGCCGTTTTTGCCTAGTCGACACTGCCGTGCATTTCGTATAAAGTTGCTTACACATGGATACAATCTCGGCACATCCTTTGTGCGACATGCATATTTGATGCGAACAACATGGCGGTGTTTATGAGCACAGGGCGAATCCTGAACATTCCTAATATTTTAACTTTGGCGCGTATTGCCCTTATTCCCGTGTTTCTGGCAATTGCCTATTGGCCGCCTGCCATTGGGATTGCTGAGCATCATGGGGGAATGATGCGACATCTGATATTGACTGCAATCTTTGTTCTTGCAGCAGTGACAGATTGGTTCGATGGTTATTTAGCTCGGACTTTGAATCAGACTTCTGCTTTCGGGCGTTTCCTTGATCCAGTCGCCGATAAGCTTATGGTTGCAGCCGCATTGATTGTATTGGTGCAATGGCAACCGACGATCTCAATGGCTTTTGCTGCAATTGTGATTATTTCGCGTGAAATTACCGTTTCGGCATTGCGTGAATGGATGGCTGAATTAGGTGCGCGTACGAGCGTTGCAGTTTCTACAGTAGGAAAGTACAAAACAGCATTTCAAATGATTGCGATTAGTGTGTTTCTGTTGAACTGGAAACCACTGGAAATGTGGGCCTACGCTTTGCTTTATGCGGCAGTGATTTTGACGTTGTGGTCGATGTTTATTTATATGAAAGCTGCTTGGCCTTATTTGAAGCAGCCCTAACGATTTTTTGTATAGCCATATAAATGAAAGCCTTTCTTTTGAAAGGCTTTTTTATGCCTTTCGATAAGAACTGGTCAAGAAAAAAGCCCATAACAAAGATGGGCTTAGTTCTCTGAGGAAAGTCATACTCTTTTTAGGAGGGTATGCTGAAGAACATAATCATAATATGAGAATATATTGCTATTTACAACGGATAAAAATGTAAATATTTTTTAAAATTCTCAATTCAGTTTGACTGATTTTCGGAAAGTGTTGCAAATTTATGTTCAATTTGCGCTGCATTATTTTGCAAGATCTCGATCAGTTTTTGAATATTCAAGAAATCAAAACGATTTTTTGATGCTACTAGCGTGAGTGCAATCGGTGCTTCTTTAGTAGAAAAGCGAATCGGGACGGAAAGACCACATACCATTGGATCAATCTCACCCTGCGATAAATAAAAGCCTTGTTTTTTAATTTTCCGCATTTGCTGCATGAATTCGTCGAGGCTATGGGCAAAGCCGACCTGAGCAAGTTCCTGAGTAAACTGATGATAATAAGCTTGAATATGTTGCTTGGTTAAATGGGCAATCACAATTTTGGGTGAAGCACCTACATAAACAGGGCGTGGACAACCTCTTCCGTACGAGATGAGTTCTGCTTCTTTAAATGTTTCATGATGTAGATCAATACAATAATCATGGTTCAGGTAGGTCAGCAGGCAGCACAGTTCGGTACGTTCCACAATATCACGCATAAAAGGAATACTGATCTGAACCAATGGATCGGTACTATGAGAAATATAATCAAGAACGGCAATTTTAGAGCCTAAAGTGTAGTCTCCTGATGTACCACTAATGCGTTTTAAAATATCTGTTGAAACAAGTTCTTTAAGATAACGATAGGCTGTGGGTTTTGAGAGACCAAGCTCATCACAAATGATATCGACATTGATAATCGGACGTGAAACTGAAAATAAATCCAGCACGGTGAGAATTTTACCAAAACTCGAAATTGCCATGATGCGTTGTCTACTCCTTAAAAATAACGTGAAAATCGAACTTTTATTGCTTTATAACAGAAAAGACTGAGATCGTGTATGGACTTTTAGGTCGGAATATTTTTGCTCGACCAATTAAGCCTTGAATTGAGAAAAAATATGGCTTTTATTGAAAATATTTTAAATTAAAATGAAAAATTATCAAATAGTGATAATTTATGTTGACTAATTTGCTTTGTTTTGAAAAAATTATAGATGTAGTGTCTTCATTGGATAATGAAATTCGTTAAATTATCTCCATTTGCTCTAGACACTATGCCTTGCTCCCCATAATCAGCTTTTTCTTGTCAACTGATTTGATACTCCAAATCGGTGTAACTTCGTGCCACATTGTTATGTGTCATCTAGATCATGCTGACTTAGAATTGAGACATATTCATGTTACTTAAACAGCTGTTAGCTTTCAGACCAAGCCGACTTGATCTTATTTTTGCTTGTAAAACCTTTGTAGCAGGCATGCTGGCACTGTTTATTTCTTTTGAATTAGATTTGATTAATCCGATGTGGTCGATTGGAACGGTCATGATTATTGCCAATCCTTATTCAGGAATGGTGTCTTCGAAATGTGTGTATCGTTTGATTGGAACTGTTGCAGGGGCAGTCATAGCACTGTTATTGACCCCACATTTTATTAATACGCCGTGGTTATTTACGGTTATTTTATCTCTCTGGGTGGGCTTTGCTTTATATGTGTCATTACTAGACCGCACGCCGCGTAGCTACGTATTTATGTTGGCAGGATATTCAACTGCCATGATTGTTTACAATGCAATTACCTATATTGATACCTACAATATTTTTGATATCGCTGTTGCACGTGTACTTGAAATCTCAGTTGGCGTGATCTCTTCCGCCGTTGTTTCGGCAACCTTTTTTCCAGTGCATGTTGGCGCAATGATTAAGCAACGTGTCAATAAAACCTTAAACGATCTAGAAGCAACTTTTGAAAAATTGATTGCAGTTCAAGAAACACCTGAAAATTACACGCAAGTTTTATCTGTGATTACTCGTGATGCCTCTGATATTCATGCTTTAGCTGTACATTTGGCTTATGAGAAAGGTGAGTTGAAAGGCATGACCAAGCCTTTACAAGAAATGCTACATCAAGTGTCATTGGTGGTTGCGAATTTGGTTGCATTGTCTCAACGTGTGAAACAGCTCGAACATTTGCACTTGGTTAATCTTGTTTCGCATTTGGATATGCTTCGTCAGCATACTGTGACATTTTTAAAACAAGAGAAAAGTTTAGTACCTGCTGATTTACAGACTTTGCCGATTGGATTTGAAGAGGATTTCGCTGAGCTGATTTCTAAAGCAACGTCTGAACAGAAAGTGGTATTGGCTGCATTAAAGATGGATGTTCGTCATTTTATAGCCAATATTTTGGCAGTAAAGCTACTTTGGCAACAGATTCAGCAAGGTAATAAAGAAATTCCAATAGAAATTACAGCCATTACGACGAAATATCCAAGTTTACATCGTGATCATGGTATTGCGATACGAGGTGGAATTAGTGCGGTACTGATTACTTTTATTGTCACTGCAGCTTGGATTCTGTCAGGTTGGAAG
Organism: Acinetobacter sp. SwsAc4; assembly: GCF_013391535.1. Taxonomy (NCBI): domain Bacteria; kingdom Pseudomonadati; phylum Pseudomonadota; class Gammaproteobacteria; order Moraxellales; family Moraxellaceae; genus Acinetobacter; species Acinetobacter sp. SwsAc4. Next base: position 36,391 of record NZ_JACAXC010000014.1, on the reverse strand, counting down.
GCGGGTTTTATGATGGCGCAAATGGGGGCTATCACGGCGTGTATCTTAACTGCTCTGGATAACCCAGTACCTGTGCTACGGATTTTCATTTGGGGCAGTATTGTATCCGCAGGCTTAGTATTCTTATATGCATTTGGTATTTTTCCGCATGTGACCCATTTTTGGCAATTGGCTTTGGTGCTATTTCCTGTGTTTTTAGTGGCTGTCACCATGATGGCCAATCAAATGTTAATGCCTGTAGGAATGGTACTTGGGATTAACACCATGATGGGATTGAATCTGCACAATAAATACAGCATGGATGCTGTTTCTTACTTAGATAGTTCATTTGCAATGGTTCTGGGCGTATTGGTTTCACTCATTGTGATTGATTTAGTTCGAGCTGTTTCACCTGATACCAGTGCAACGCGAATTTTAACTTTACATTATCAGGCGATGCGTCAGGCATTAAATCTATCTTATGGTAGTGAGTTCAAAATTCATCTACGCAGTATGTTGGACCGAGTTGGAGTATTGAATACCAAAATGGTTCAAAATCCTCAAGTTAAGATTTCGATTCAGAATGCTTTGATTGAAAGTAGTTCAATTATTGACTTAGTCCGATTGCAAGAAATTAGCCAAAAACTCCCCCAATTGGTGAGTTTGAAAAATGAAGTCAATGTGCTGCAACAGCAACTGACTGAATATTTTCAAATGCAGGAGAAACAACTTTCTCTGAACCATTTTCCAATTCGAATTGTACAGCAGATTGATCTATTAGAGCGGATTGCACTGCAAATTGAAGATGAGCAACTCGCTCAAAGAATGTTGATTTCTCTGAATAATATTTGTGAAAGCATCGGGCATGTCTCAACACAAAAGATGGATTCAGAAACATATGATTTAGGTGTATTGCATGGGTGAGATTAACGTTTATGGAATCTATATTCCAATTCTTTTGGTGCAAGCCATCATCGCCTACGTGCTCTTTAAGCTGATGAGTCCACTGATCGATCGTTTAGTTATGAGAGGTTGGATTGTACTACCGAATATTTTCAACTTGTGTTTGTACTTGGGATTGTTGCTGTGTATGCATTGGTTATGTCTTTATTTACAAGGTACAAGCCTTTAAGTAGCTCTCTCCGAAATTTAATGATTTAAAAACATGTGGTAAAGGTGATGAACATGAATGCATTTGATGTACGAAAAGTCATACGTCCAATTGTATTAGTACTTTCGGTTTTGATTGCGATATATGCAGTCGTGCATTTATGGAATTACTACAATGCCGCACCGTGGACACGTGATGGTCGTGTGCGTGGTGATGTGGTTCAAGTGGCTTCGGATGTTAATGGATTAGTAACTGAGGTGCTGGTACAGGACAATCAGACGGTAAAGAAAGGACAAGTTCTTTTCAAGATTGATGTAGAACGTCAAGCCCTTGACGTTGAACAAGCTAAATCTGATTTAGCTAAAGCCAATGCCGGTTTGGCTCAGGCACGTGCAAACTTAGTCGGTTCAAAGGCAAATTTGGTCAAGACTGAAGCTAATATGAAATTGGCTGAGAAGAATGCAGCACGTTATGCGAGTTTGATGGATGGTGCGATCTCTAAGCAAGAGCAAGATCAGGTTTTTGCTACACGCGATCAGGCGATTGCGGAAAAAGAGCAGCTAGCAGCGAGTATCGAACAGGCTGAGGCTGCCATTCAACAACAGCAAGCTTTGATCGACGTGGCGAATAGCAATTTACATTTAGCTCAGCTCAATATGAGTCGTTCGGCAGTCGTTGCACCTGCGGATGGAACCTTAGCTAACTTTGATTTACGTGTTGGTAATTATGTTAAGGTTGGACAAGCGGTTGCTGCGCTGCTAGATCGTCATCAGCTTTATGTCGTGGGTTATTTTGAAGAAACCAAATTGAATCGTATTCATGTCGGCGATTCGGCAACCGTACAGTTGATGGGGGATCGTCAATTCATTCGTGGGCATGTTCAAGGTATTGCAACAGGGATCGAAGATCGTGAGCGTTCTGGTAGTTCTAATCTATTGGCAAATGTAAACCCTACTTTTAGTTGGGTACGTTTAGCGCAACGTGTGCCTGTAAAAATTATTTTAGATGAACAACCTCAGAATCCATTGGCTTTTGTTTCAGGGCGAACTGCAACGGTGAGAATTATTGAGAAATAATCAGGCGTAGTCTGAGCTGATTTATTTTTTAAGAATTGCATTCTAAATTTTATGCAAATGGTTTGGGTTTTAGACGTGCTAAAGCAGTTATTTTCATGGTCTGGATCTGATTTTATCACGGTACATCAGTGTGCTATACCGTGATAAAGCGCTTAAATATAAATAATTAAGGTGTTATTCCATTAGGATCACGATACCAACTTTGAATGAGTAGTGCGGCTGCGAAACTATCAGCCGATAAGCGTTTTGCTCGGCCTTTATTTTGATAAGACTCAAGTTCTTCTCTCGCTTCGCGTGTAGTCAAACGCTCATCCACCATCCACGTTTCAATATTGGTTTGATGACGCAAACGTCGTGCAAATTTTCGTGCGCGAGCAGAGAGTTCAGATTCACTATCATCCATATTTAATGGCAAACCGACTAAAAAAAGATTGGGTTGCCACTCTTTGACGAGTTTTAATAGTTGGTTCCAGTCAGGGATGCCATCTTTCATCACGAATAATGGTAAAGGATTGGCACTCTCGATAGTTGATTGACCAATTGCGATCCCCATTTTCTGAGTACCAAAATCAAAGGCCATAATGGATTGCGAAGTTTTAAAATCAGGCATGACCAATCTCTGAAGCAAACCATGTACGGTCTACCCCAATTTTTTTGTATGCCGCATCCCAACGATCGCCATAAGGTAGATTAAAGATTAAATCCATGTCTGAGTCACAAATCAGCCAGTCACCACGTGCCATTTCTTCTTCAAGCTGATTTTTGCCCCAGCTGGCATAGCCTAGAGCAATTTGGTAACGACCGACACCTTCGTTATGTGCAATTGCATCCAAAATATCTTTACTGGTGGTAATGCAAACATTTTCACCTACTGCGATTGATGAATGCCAAGTAGGTTGACCTGTGTGTAGGACAAAACCTGCTTCTGGGCGTAATGGTCCACCTTGCAACACAGCATGAGGTTGTACATTATCTGCATCAATCTCTAAATCGTTCAATAATTCTTTGATCTGTAACTCAGAAGGGCGATTGATAATAATGCCTTGTGCACCATCTTCATCATGGCGTGCCACATAGATAACAGTATTGGCAAAGAAGTCATCTGTTATGTCTGGTGGAGCGATGAGACAACGGTGAGTTAGATATTGTTTCGTCACCTAGGCGATTCTCCATCAAAAATATTATGCTGATCTATCTATATAGGTTCTTCTTATCAACATACAAGAGTTAATCGGATTTCGCCAATCTTTTTCTCACATTTTGTTATGCGTATTAAGCGGATTGAAATTTTAGTTGACGCAGTTGTTTGGCATGTTGCAAGGTGGTTTCGCTAATCTCGACGCCGCCAGACATACGTGCTAGTTCTAGAATGCGTTGTTCCTCATTTAACTCAATAATGGTACTGCTTGCTGGATCTGTTTGTTGTTTTTTGACCAATAAGTGTTGGTCAGACTGTGCAGCAACTTGAGCTTGGTGAGTGATACAGAGTAGTTGTACATGTTGAGCTAGATCAGCGAGTAAACGACCAACCACTTCGGCCGTACCACCACTAATTCCGACATCAATTTCATCAAAGACCAAAACTTCGGATTCTGTTTTTTCGGCATTCATCACTTGCATGACCAGTGCAATACGAGAGAGTTCACCGCCAGATGCAACGCGAGCCAGCGGTTGTGGTGGAATGCCTTTATTGGCAGTGAAAAGAAGCTGAATAAAGCTGAGACCTTCGGCATTTGCTTCCATTGGCTCGAACTTAAATTCAAAATATGCTTCAGGTAGAGCAAGCGGCTTCACTTGTTCAGTCAATTGCTTCGCCAATGGAACTGCGGCAGCACGACGAATTTGATCTAGATGTTCAGCTTTTTGCATAAAAATTTGATAAGAAATTTCTACCTGTTCTGCTAAGGTTTCAGGATCTTCTAATAGATGTAATTGCTCTAATTCCTGTTGCCAAGTTTCATATTCTTGTTTGAGTAATTCAGGCTGGGTACGGTGTTTGCGCGCGAGACGATGGAAAATTTCTAATGTTGTATTGAGCTGTTCCATTCTTTCAGGATCAAAGCTTTGGCGATCAATAAATTGACGTAAACTTGCGGTTGCATCTTCAATCTCACTTTGCGCATTCAGTAACGAATTATAAATATTTGATAACTGTTCACTGCGTCCTGCATGAGACTCTAAACGACGAATGATTGAAGCAACTTCTTGAGTGATATTTTGTTCCGCCTCATCCAAGACATTTAGACTGTAACTACAGTCTTGCATAATATGTTCATGATGGCTGAGACGATCAAACTCTTGTTCAATCTCTCGATAATCCGTTTGGACAATCTCTTCAAGTTCTTCTATTTGGGATTCTAAATTTTGTATTTTTTGAATACGCGTGGCTTGCGCATCTAAAGCGGCTTGATGCTGGCGAATGTTTTTTTGCCATGTGCTATACGCTTCACGTACTTCATTTGCTGGTTCGGCAAAATTATGATAACGATCCAACCAGTGCTTCGGATAAGGGGGCTCAAGTAATTGCTGTTGGCTATGCTGGCTATAAAGTTGTACCAGTAAGCGTCCAATTTCTTTTAACTCCGACAAACTACTTGGGCGTCCATTGATCCATGCTTTGCTTCGGCCTGTCGCAAATATGACACGTCTTAAATGAATTTCACCAGAATCATCATCTAGTTCATGTTCTGTAAGCCATTTTGCTTCCGCACTTTCAGCTTGATAACTAAAGACAGCAGTGACATCTGCTTTATCTGCACCATAACGGACATAGTTGGTATCGGTACGTTCACCCAAGCACGCAGACAGTGCATCTAACAATAACGATTTTCCTGCACCAGTTTCCCCAGTCAAAACATTGAAACCTTGTTCAATATCTAAAGCTAAATGGTCTGCAAGTGCAAAATTAATTAAAGTTAAATGGGTGAGCATATATGCATCCAGTGCACGCAATCTTTTGCTTAAAGATAGAGAAATTTTGCTAATCGAACAAGAGGATCAGCGTTGTGTTGATGAAATCATGTTTTATTTCTGGAGTTGTTTTGAATAATTTAGTGATGTAAAGCTTGTCTATCAATTTATAAGATTTTTTCTATTGTATTTTAGATCGGATGCTTTGATCTAAAAGCGCTTGTGAGTTGAACATAACTTTAGTAGAAAGGCATAAAAATTGCTGTTAAAGCATGATAAAAATGGATTGATTAGTGACGCAGGCACAATTAAACTACGTCCATCATAACCTAATATAAATGCTGCATTATTTGGAGAGTATGCATGAGTTCAGTGCAGTTTGATCATGTTACGGTCATTAAAAAGTCAAATGTATATTTTGGTGGGGCATGTATCAGCCATACTGTACAATTTGAAGATGGTACTAAAAAGACATTAGGTGTGATTTTACCTACTGAACAGGCATTAACTTTTGAAACACATGTGCCAGAACGTATGGAAATCATTTCTGGTGAATGTCGTGTAAAAATTGCAGACAGTACAGAAAGTGAGTTATTCCGTGCAGGTCAGTCTTTTTATGTCCCAGGAAATAGTGTTTTCCACATCGAGACTGATGAAGTGCTTGATTATGTATGTCATTTAGAAGGTTAACTGATCGCTTCCTAAATCGGGTACACTATACCTAAAGAGAATCCTGTAAATTCATTTTGCAGGATTTTTTTATTAAATTCCCTTGCGGAGCTATTCGCTCCTCACCTGTAAAGCTACTTTGCAGGATTTTTATTTTTTCAAAATCTCCCTTTATAGATCGGGAATACTGCAAGAGGTCGTTCATGGCAAAACCTGAATATTATTATGGCGTTCATTCGGTTGAGTCATTGTTGGAGTTAGAGCCTGAACGCGTTTTGACTTTATTCACCTTAAAAGGTCGTGATGACCAGCGATTACAAAAGATTTTGCAACTTGCCGAACCTTTTGGGATTAGCGTCCAAAAGGCGAGTCGGGATAGTTTGGAAAAGCTTGCAGGCTTACCTTTTCATCAAGGTGTAGTGGCTGCAGTTCGACCACATCCAACCTTAAATGAAAAAGATTTAGCCGAATTGATGCAGCAGTCACCTGATGCTTTATTGTTGGCATTGGATCAAGTGACGGATCCGCATAATCTCGGTGCATGTATTCGTACCGCAGCTGCGATGGGTGTTCAGGCGGTGATTGTACCACGTGATCGTTCGGCTAGTTTAACTCCGACGGCACGTAAAGTTGCTGCAGGTGGTGCTGAGAAAGTGAAGTTTATTCAGGTCACCAATTTGGCGCGAACATTGGCACATCTTAAAGAGACCACACATAGCCGTGTGATTGGCACAATGCTAGATGAAAAAGCATTGCCAATTCAGCAATGTGACTTTAAGGGTGCAGTTGTCATTGTTATGGGTGCGGAAGATACAGGCTTAAGACCGATCACCCAGTCGCAATGTGACCAAACCGTGTATATCCCCATGTCTGGTGATTTACAAAGTTTAAACGTCAGTGTGGCAACAGGCATGGCACTTTATGAGGCATGCCGTCAGCGTAATGCTGTATAATTCACACAATTATCGTCAATGTAATTAAAAATGACTGCTCGCACGCAAGGCTATCTGTTTGTCTGTATCACCATGTGCATCTGGGGTGGTTTTACCATTCTCTCCCGTTTAAATCTGCACTGGCATGTCAGTGCCTGGGACTTGGTGGCCATGCGTTTTGCGATTGCTTTTATCATTCTCATGCCTGTGCTGGTGTATAAAAAAGATTTGGCATTTCTGTGGCATCCCCGTCCAATTATTTTGGCCTTAACTGGTGGGTTGGCCTACTGTCTAACGGTTTATACTGCTTTTTTACATGCACCAGCAGCGCATGCCGCAATTTTTCTCAATGGTTGTATTCCACTATGTACTGCCGTAGCTGCTTATTTATTGTTTAAACAGCCTTTTGACAAACATACCTGGCTCAGTCTCAGCATTATGTTGAGTGCTCTGGCATTGATGAGCTATCTGATGTTGCATGAGCAGGCTTCTGCCTTTGGTATTGGTGATATTCTCTTTTTCCTGAGTGCAGTTTGGTGGGGCATCTTCACCGTACTGCTAAAACAATGGAAATTATCGGCCTGGCATTCAATGGCAAGTGTGGCCATTTGGTCAGCACTGATTTATTTACCGATCTATATCCTGTTTATTCCGAAACATTTTCATGAAGCAGAGCCTGTCCATTTGCTGATACAGGGTGTATTTCATGGGGTGTTGGTGGTGATTATTGCAACCCTGACCTATGTTGCTGCGATTGAGCTTTTAGGTGCCTTTAAAACGGGGAGTATTGTTACTTTGGCACCTTTTATTGCAGCTGTGATTGCTGTTCCACTGCTTGATGAGCCTCTAAATGCAGCGATTGTTTGTGGTTTAGTCGGAATGGGTTTTGGTGCATTACAGCCGTGGCGCTGGTTTAAAAAAGACACGCTGAGTGAACGACTGGCGCAACAGAAGCAGGATTAAAATGCTTGCTCAGCGCTTTGTAGATATTTTAGATGTAATGGTTTTAGTTGGTGATGAAGGTGCTCAAGTAAACCATCATTCATAACAATATCATTTGCGAGTAATTGCTTTTGGGTACGATGCATTTGTACCGAGATAATTTTTCGGATTTGTTCTTCATTTTGTCCATCCCTTTGACTTGCACGTTGTAGTTGTGTTTGTTCATTTGCATCGATGAGTAAGGTGTGATGCACAAGTTCATGCTGATTAGTTTCAAAGAGAAGAGGTGAAACTAAAATGACATAAGGGCTTTCTGCTTGTTGTAATTGTTGAATAATGGATTGGCGTATAGCAGGGTGAGTGATCTTTTCGAGTGTTTCTCGCGCTTCTGGAAACTGGAATATGTGTTCACGAAGTGCACGTCGATTCAGATTGCCATCTTCTAGTAATACCCAGTCTCCAAAAGAAAGTTGAATTTCTTTCAAAGCAGGTTGACCTAGTTCAACCACTTCACGAGCTACAATATCTGCATCGACTACAACAATTCCTTGGGATTCAAACCATTGCGTGGCGGCTGACTTACCACTGCCAATCCCACCCGTAATGCCCAAAATAAAACTCATATTATCCACCAAGATATATTTTCATAATTTGATCACCCCATAAAAATGCGATCCAGCCTGCAATGGCGATATAGGGACCAAAGGCAAAGGGCTGATTTTCACCACGTATTTTCATGAGAATAATACCAATAATGGCACCCACGACTGAAGAAAGTAGCACAATTAGGGGTAGCATCATTGGTCCCATCCAAGCACCTAAAGCTGCAAGCAGTTTAAAATCACCATAGCCCATGCCTTCTTTGCCAGTCACGAGTTTAAAAATGTAGTACACAATCCATAAACATAGAAAGCCAATCAGATAGCCCCAAATCGCTGACGTGGCAGTTGTATAAATTGTAAAACTGTTAATTCCTAAGCCTAGTGCTGCCAAAGGAAGCGTAAAACGGTCTGGTAACAATTGTGTGTCGAAGTCAATAAACGTTAACGTGATCAAGACCCATGTGAGTATTAAACCAAATAACATTTGTGCTGTCGCGCCAAATACAGCAACTACTATTAATGAACAAATCATTGTTAATAGTTCAATAAGTGGATAGCGAATACTAATTGGATTTTGGCAAGCACCACATTTGCCACGAAGTATTAACCAACTGATCACAGGTATATTCTGATACCAACGAATAGGGGATTTACATTGAGGACAGCTTGAGGCAGGTTGGCTTAGTGTTAACTTGGTTTGATCAATAAATGGCTGCTCTGGGTGAAGCAGCATTTGGCATTCCTGATGCCATTCTTGCTCCATCATCTTTGGTGTTCTATAAATGACGACATTTAAAAAACTACCTACACACAGGCTGAAAAACCCAACAGCAATATATAAGGCAGTTGGCTCATTTATAAAATAATTAATAATATCTTGCATAATTAACCAACAACTGAACCCATTTGGAAGATAGGGAGGTACATTGCAATAACTAGACCACCAACAAGTACACCTAAAATTGCCATAATTAATGGTTCCATCATTGAGGTAAGACCATCAACAGCATTATCGACTTCGTTTTCAAAATGTGTTGCTACTTTATCTAACATACTATCTAGTGCACCAGATTCTTCGCCAATTGCAACCATTTGAATTGCCATAGATGGAAAACGATTAGAAACGCGCATTGCAAATTGTAGTTGTTGACCTGTCGCAACATCTTCACGAATTTTCATAACAGCTTCTTCGTAAATCACATTATTTGTTGCACCTGCTGTAGATTCAAGAGCATCAATCAGTGGTACACCTGCTGCAAAAGTAGTTGCAAGTGTGCGGCTGTAACGGGCAATAATTGCTTTATAAACAAGATCACCGAAAATTGGTGCTTTTAGTGCCATTTTGTCTAAAAGATCACGAAATTTTTTACTACGTTTTTTTGTTTCAAGAAAAGCTGTAATAATCGCTCCAATTACAAGAATCAGAATAAACCAATATTCTTGCATCCATTTTGACATATTCACGACCAATTGTGTGAATGCTGGGAGGTCAGCACCAAATGAGTTGAAAAGATCTTGGAAAACGGGAACCACTTTGACCATCAGAATAATGGTTACGACCACTGCAACCACAATGACAGCGATAGGATATTTCATGGCTTTTTTAATTTTCTGTTTTAAAAGTTCACTTTTTTCTTTATAAATTGCGACGCGATCGAGCATCGTTTCAAGAGCACCAGATTGTTCACCAGATTCAACTAATGAGCAAAAAAGATTGTCAAAATAAAGTGGATACTTCCGTAAAGCACCAGCAAAAGTATTACCGCCCTCAACCTCTCCTTTAATGCCGAGTACAACCTCTCGCATAGAGGGATTTTCTAAACCTTCTGCAACGATCTCGAATCCCTGCACAAGTGGAACGCCAGCTTTCATCATTGTTGCTAATTGACGAGTAAAAATCGTAATATCTAGCGTTGATACTTTCTTCTTCATCAAACCCTCAAGAATATTCTTACGTTTTTCTCGAATGGTTTTAATGGTGACACCTTGTTTGCGTAATGTGACCTTTGCTAAGGCCATATTGCGTGCTGGTAGTTCCCCTTTAATTTTGGCGCCTTTTCGATCTACCCCTTCATAAGCAAAAGTAGGCATCATTTGTGCTTTTTTCGCTGCCATGATTCTTAATCCTTTTTATTAATTTTATTCACTTGTTACTCGGTTAATTTCTTGCAAAGAAGTAATACCTTGCATCACTTTTTTTAGACCTGAACGACGCAGATTGTCAAAGCCGGCTTGTTCTGATGCTGCTGCAATTTGCAGTGCATTACCATCTTCCATGATGATTTGAGAAATTGCAGGGGTGACTTTCATCACCTCATAAATACCTACACGTCCTTTGTACCCTTCTCGACATTCAGCACAGCCAATCGGTTGAAATATCTGTAAATCTGGATTGGCTAAGTCTTGTTCTGTAAATCCTAACTCTAAAAGACTCTGTTTAGGTACATCTACGGGGGCTTTACATTGTGAGCATAAACGTCGTGCTAAACGTTGTGCGATAACAAGATTAACTGATGTTGCGATATTGAACGAAGGGACACCCATGTTGCGTAATCGAGTTAAAGTTTCTGGCGCACTGTTGGTATGCAGTGTTGACATCACCATATGACCTGTTTGCGCTGCTTTAATTGCGATTTCGGCTGTTTCTAAATCACGAATCTCACCGACCATAATTACATCAGGGTCTTGACGTAAGAAAGCCTTTAATGCAGCAGAGAAAGTCAATCCTGTCTTTGGATTCACGTTGACCTGATTAATGCCTTCCAAGTTAATTTCCACAGGATCTTCTGCTGTTGAAATATTGGTATCTTCAGTGTTTAGAATATTTAGACCAGTATATAGCGATACGGTTTTACCAGAACCTGTTGGACCTGTAATCAATAGCATTCCTTGAGGCTTTTCAAGTGCTTCCATGAATAATGCTTTCTGATCATCTTCATAGCCTAATGCTTCAATGCCGAGCATAGCACTTGATGGATCCAAAATACGCAGTACTAATTTTTCCCCAAATAGAGTGGGTAAAGAGTTTACACGGAAATCAATCGCTTTGGTTTTTGACAATTTAAGTTTAATACGACCATCTTGAGGCATTCGTTTTTCAGAGATATCCATTTGAGACATCACTTTTAAACGAGAAGCCAAGCGGGTTGCCATTTGTAAAGGAGGTGTAGCGATTTGACGTAGAACACCATCTACACGATAACGCACACGGTACATTTTTTCATAGGGCTCAAAATGTAAATCTGATGCGCCCATGCGAATTGCATCAATTAAAAGCTTATTAATATATTTGACAATTGGAGATTCGTCGCCTTGTGGTGATGCATCATCATCTTCTTGAGGCGAATCTTGATTAACATCAATATCTAAGTCGAAGTCTTCACTGTCACCAAAATCGAAACTACCTGAATCACCGAAATGTTGTTCGATTAACTTTTCAAGTTTCGTATGCTCAACAATAATGGGTTCAATATTAAGTTTGGTATTGAAACGAATTGCATCTAATGCATCAATATTGGTTGGATTGCTCGTAGCAACATACAAAATTTGTCCACGTTGTATTAACGGAACAACACGATGTTTTTGTATGAGTTTATTGTCGGTTAATTCTCGAGGTAATAATCCAACATCGTAAACCGCCAAATCAAAAAGTGGTTCGCCAAATTCTACAGAGATGCTTTCTGCAATGGTAAGTGGAGAAAGACGATGTTGTTCGATTAAATGAGCAACAATATCTTGTTTGGCTTTCTTGGCTGCATCAATTGCATTCTGCATATTTGCAGCAGTCATATGACCATCTTCAACTAAACGTCGAATGAACCCCGAAAACTTTGGAGACGTATGTAATCCTGACATCTGTCCGCCTTACTCACAATATGGTTATAATAGCTATTCTCAAAATTATACTTTTGTTACGTAAAAATACTACTATAGAAAGTGTTGTTTTTTACTTGGTTCATATTGAAAAACTTGAACTGATCGATTTTTTTACAAATTAATTTCAGATTTAAAGAGTGGCCTTCGTTAGAAATAAAGCAAACGATTGTAAAAAATCGACATATATATGTAAAAGAGACGAGAATTTTTAGATCTATTTTTTGTTGGTTGAAACTTAAACTGAAAAGAAAAACTGAATTTTATAAAAATACGTGTAAAATATGCAGCATTTTTTATAAATTAGTTGTAGGTGGGCGAAGTATGTCGAATTCGGCGATTACCCCTTGGGTTATTGGCAATTGGAAAATGAATCCAATGCATGCGAGTGCTTTCCAATTAATAGAAGAATTTAAGCAGTTACTACAACAGGACAATATTTCTCCTGAGCAATGTCATATTGGTGTAGCTCCCGTGACGATTGCCTTGAGTGGTGTTCATGCTCAGTTAAAAGATGCAACTAGAGCCATTTATACTGTGGCTCAGGATCTTTCTCGTGTGGCAGGTACTGGTGCTTACACAGGTGAGGTAAGTGCGGAGCTGTTAAAAGATAGCCAGATTGAATATGTGTTGATTGGACACTCTGAGCGCCGTGAATTGTTTGGTGACAACGTCAATATTTTAAAAGCAAAACTGCAAAATGCATTAAATGCAGGTTTGACGGTGATCTATTGCGTTGGCGAAAGCTTAGAGCAGCGTGAGCAAGGTGCTGCTGAGCAAGTAGTATTACAACAAATTTGTGATATTGCATCCGTCGTTAAAGCTGAACAATGGCAAAATATTGTGATAGCGTATGAGCCGATTTGGGCAATTGGGACAGGGAAGACAGCTTCACCTGCGGATGCTCAAGCAATGCATGCAAAAATACGTGAAGGCTTAAGACAAATTACATCATTCGGTACAAACATAGCTATATTGTATGGCGGTAGTGTCAAAGCCGAGAATGCTGTTGAGTTGGCTGCATGTCCTGATATTAATGGCGCTTTGGTTGGAGGTGCATCACTCAATGCACAATCTTTTTATCAAATTGCAAGAGCATTTGCTCAAAGCAAATAATAGGAAGTAGAAATGTATAGTTTTATACTCGTTGTACATATCATTTTGGCAATTATGATTATTGGATTGGTTTTAGTGCAACAAGGTAAGGGTGCTGAGGCAGGAGCGTCGTTTGGTGGCGGTGGTGCTGCTACGGTATTTGGTGCCTCGGGAGCGGGTAACTTTTTAACTCGTTTAACTGCAATTTTTACAGCCTTGTTTTTTGCTACGAGTTTAACTTTGGCTGTTTTTGCAAAAAAACAAACAGCTGATGCGTATAGCTTAAAATCTGCTCAAACCACGACCTCTGCACCAGTAACATCGCCTGAAACTTCATCAAACGCACCTAAAACAACTCAATAAGTTGAATTAGCACTTTCCTTTTTATATTTAAAGGAATAGAATGCGTCCCACAAAGCTGCGGTGGTGGTGGAATTGGTAGACACGCTACCTTGAGGTGGTAGTGCTTTCGGGCGTGGGGGTTCAAGTCCCCCCTTCCGCACCAAGCTTAATAACCAGTAAGTTTGGTGTATGCAGTGATGTTGTTGATGCGGGATGGAGCAGTCTGGTAGCTCGTCGGGCTCATAACCCGAAGGTCGTTGGTTCAAATCCAGCTCCCGCTACCATTTGATTAAGGTGCAACTTAATCAAGCAAATATAAAAAACTTAAATTGACTTTTTTTTATATTTGTATATAATTTTGTACGTTGATGCGGGATGGAGCAGTCTGGTAGCTCGTCGGGCTCATAACCCGAAGGTCGTTGGTTCAAATCCAGCTCCCGCTACCAAGTTTCTAAAAGAGGCTCACAATAAGGTGGGCCTTTTTGCACAGTGGACTTCGGTTTTCTGTGTAACATAGGGGCGATTTACGCCCTTTTTTATTGGTTGTTTAGCTATCGTGTAGTGTTCGACATCAATTGGTCAAATAGTCGTGCTTCACTATACGGTTAAGATTGATTGGCTCGCATGAGAGCGACGAGAGTAAATGAAATTATCAAATAAATCTCAAGCATTGTATGATCTAATCGCGCCAGCAGTAGCTGCGTGTGGTGTAGATCTATGGGGGATTGAATTCCTACCACAAGGTAAACGTTCTTTATTACGTATTTATATTGATAAAGCAGTTGATGAGAATGTTGAACCTATATTGAATGAAGATGGCGAAGTTGAACAAGGGCGTGGTATTGGCGTTCAAGATTGTGTTTTAGTGACACAACAAGTGGGTGCAATGCTTGATGTTCATGATCCAATTTCAGGTGAATATGCTTTAGAAGTCTCTTCACCAGGCTGGGATCGTCCATTTTTCCAACTCAATCAATTGCCTGCTTATATTGGGCAACAAGTGGCTTTACGATTAATTGCTGCCGTCGAAAATCGTCGTAAGTTTCAGGCGAAATTACTTTCTGTAGACTTAGAAAATGAAATCATTCAAGTTGAAGTGGAAGGTAAACATGTGCTTGAAATTGATAGTAATAATATTGATAAAGCAAATTTAATCTATCAAGACTAATATTAACTTAATTTTATAAGAAATCGGTAGGTGACTTATGGGCCGCGAAATTCTTACCGTTGCAGAAACGGTTAGTAATGAAAAAGGTGTTAGTCGTGAGGCGATCTTCCAAGCATTAGAGCAAGCACTTGTTGCAGCAACGAAGAAAAAGTTTTACGAAGGAACCCATTCAGAAGAAGCACAGCTTCGTATTGAGATTGATCGTAAAACAGGTGATTATCGCACTTTCCGTCAGTGGACAGTTGTGGCGGATGAAGATCATGAAATGCCAGCTTGCCAAGATGCAATCTCAGATGTTGATCCATCAAAATGGTCAATCGGTGATGTGCGTGAGCTAGAAGTTGAGTCAATTGAGTTTGGTCGTATTGCTGCTCAAATTGCGAAACAAGTCATTGTACAAAAGATTCGTGAAGCTGAGCGTGCTTTGGTTGCCGATGCCTATGAATCTAAAGTGGGTGAGTTGATTTACGGCGAAGTCAAAAAACAAACCAAAGATGGTTTCATCATTGATCTAGGTGATAACGCTGAAGCTTACTTGGCGCGTGAAGAAACCATTCATAAAGAAATTTTGCGTCCTAAGCAACGTATCAATGCCATTTTATATAGCGTAAACCGCGAAGGTCGTGGCGCGCAATTATTATTATCTCGTGCTCGTCCTGAGATGTTAATTGCATTGATGAAAAAAGAAATTCCAGAAATTTCTGAAGAAATCATCGAAATTAAAGCAGCTGCTCGTCAACCAGGTGTTCGTGCTAAAATTGCAGTGAAAACCAATGATCATCGTATTGACCCTGTAGGTGCATGTATTGGTATGCGTGGCACACGTATTCAAGCAGTACAACAAGAGTTGAATGGTGAGCGTATTGATGTCGTGGTGTGGTCAGATGATCCAGCACAATATATTGCAAGCGCATTAGAGCCAGCTGATGTATCAGGTATTGTACTAGATGAAGATGCACGTAGTGCAGATATTATCTTCGCAACCAATGATCAGTTAGCACGTGCAATTGGTTCGCAAGGGCAAAATGTTCGTTTAGCATCGGAATTGACGGGTTATAAACTCGACATGATGTTAGAAGAAGAGTATCGTGCTCGTCAGCAAAATGAAGCACAACAGTATTTAGATATGTTTGTTACACGTCTCGATATTGAAGAAGATTTAGCAATGGCATTGGTGGAAATGGGCTTTACTTCATTAGAAGAGATTGCTTATGTTCCAGCTGAAACATTTGATGAAATTGAACTAGATGCAGATTTAGTTGAATTGCTTCAAAGCCGTGCTAAAGAGGCTGCTTTAACTGATGCACTGAAACAGCAAGAAAATATTCAAGAGCCAAGCGCAGAACTTCTCGGTATGGATGGTATGACCACTGAGATTGCTTATGCATTGGCGGCGCGTGGTGTGATTACAATTGATGATTTGGCTGATCAAGCGACTGATGATATTTCGGATATCGAAGGTTTAGGTCATGACAAAGCAGGTCAATTGATCATGAAAGCACGTGAATCATGGTTTAACTAGGAGATAATAGATGACGGACAAGTCGATTCAAGAGTTAGCACTCAGCGTAGAACGTCCTGTAGAGAAACTCCTAGAGCAGGTTCGCGAAGCAGGTCTACCACAGCGTAAAGCAGATGACATTATTACCGCTGAACAGCAAAATACTTTGGTCAATCATTTGAAAAAAGTACATGGTCAGGACAGTGGTAACACAGGAAAAATTGCGTTGAAACGTAAAACAACCAGTACTGCTAAAGTAACAAGTACTTCGGGTAAAGCAAAAAACATTAATGTTGAAGTTCGCAAGAAACAAGTTTTTGCTAAACCAAATCCAGAATTACTTGCAGCAGAAGCGAAAGCACGTGCAGAAGCAGATGCTAAAGTACGCGCAGAGCAAAATGCACGTGATTTAGCTGTTCAAAATGCACGTGATGTAGCTGAACAAAAAGCCAATGCAACGTTAGAAGCAATGCGTGCAGCACATACTTCTGAGAGTGCTTCACAAGCTCCTGCAAAAACCGCAGTTGTGGTGAAGAAACGGGGTAGCGACAAGGTAATTAAAGCACCTGTTGTCAAGCCAACAGAAACACCTGAACAGAAAAAAGCCCGTGAAGCAGAAGCAGCCAAGTTAAAGGCGACTGAAGAAGCTGTACGCCGTAAAGCTGCGGAAGAAGCACAGAAGCGTACACTGGAGCAAATGCGCCAGATGGCTTCAAAATATTCAAGTGATGATGCAACCACAACCATTCGTGTGATTGATGATTCACCTTTAGCCGCTGGACTTGTTGGTCAGGCATATGAAGATTCTTTCAACAAGGAAGACCGTGAAATCAAGCGTGGTGGTGCGACTGCAAATCCACGTGCAAGCAAGAAAGGTGGCCGAGGTGGTGATGCTCAGGCTGAGCAGAGCTTCAGCAAAAGTCATCATAAGCGCGGTTTGAAAACCAGCCAATCCAACAAGCATGGTTTTGAAAAACCTGTGAAAAAACAGGTTTATGATGTTGAGATTGGTGAGAAGATTATCGTTGCCGATCTTGCACAAAAAATGGCGGTTAAGGTTCGTGAAGTCATTAAGACCCTGATGAAAATGGGTGAACTTGTTACTCAAAACCAAGCGATTGATCAAGATACAGCAGTATTGGTAGTTGAAGAATTGGGTCACAATCCAGTTTTAGTTTCTGATACACAAGCAGAAGATAACTTATTAGTTGCAGCTGAAGAAGCTCGTGGTGAACAAACGACTCGTCCGCCAGTGGTCACAATCATGGGTCACGTTGACCATGGTAAGACATCGTTACTTGATCGCATTCGTCGTTCTAAAGTGGCAGCAGGCGAAGCGGGTGGTATTACCCAGCATATCGGTGCATACCATGTTGAAACTGAGAAAGGCATTATTACTTTCTTAGATACACCAGGACATGCTGCGTTTACATCAATGCGTGCACGTGGTGCGAAAGCGACTGATATCGTGGTACTTGTTGTTGCTGCTGATGATGGTGTGATGCCACAAACAGCGGAAGCAATTGACCATGCGCGTGCTGCGGGTACACCGATTATTGTTGCTATTAACAAGATGGACAAAGAATCTGCTGATGTCGATCGTGTATTAAATGAATTAGCACATAAAGAAATCGTGCCTGAAGAGTGGGGTGGGGATACACCTATCGCTAAAGTTTCAGCACACTCTGGTGCGGGTATCGATGAGTTACTTGATCTCATCTTGATCCAAGCTGAATTGATGGAGCTTAAAGCTTCAGCAGAAGGCGCGGCGCAAGGTGTGGTGATTGAAGCACGTGTTGACAAAGGTCGTGGTGCAGTAACATCAATTTTGGTACAAAATGGTACATTGAACATTGGTGACTTGGTTCTTGCGGGTTCATCTTATGGTCGTGTACGTGCGATGGTTGATGAAAATGGTCAACGTATCACTTCAGCGGGTCCTTCAATTCCAGTTGAAATTTTAGGTTTACCTGATGCACCAATGGCAGGTGATGAAGTTCTTGTCGTGAATGATGAGAAGAAAGCACGTGAAGTTGCAGATGCTCGTTCAGATCGTGAACGTCATAAGCGTCTAGAGCGTGCCAGTGCAATGCGTCTTGAAAACATCATGGCATCTATGGGTAAAAAAGATATTCCTTATGTGAATGTCGTACTCAAAACAGATGTACGTGGTACTTTAGAAGCATTACATGTTGCGCTTGATGAACTTTCTACAGATGAAGTGAAAGTCCGCATCATTGGTTCTGGTGTTGGTGCAATCACTGAGTCAGATGTGACTTTAGCTGAATCTTCAGAAGCAGTATTATTAGGTTTCAACGTTCGTGCAGATAACACGGCTCGTCAAAAATCTGATCAAGATGGCATCGATATTCGTTATTACAGCGTCATCTATCATTTAATTGATGATGTAAAAGCTGCAATGAGCGGTAAGCTTGCACCTGAACATCGTGAAACGATCTTGGGTGTTGCAGAAGTACGTGAAGTCTTCCACTCAAGTAAGTTTGGTGCAGCAGCTGGCTGTATGGTACTTGAAGGTACATTGCATCGTAATAAACCGATTCGCGTATTACGTGATGACGTGGTTGTATTCCAAGGTGAACTTGAATCTCTTCGTCGTTATAAAGAAGTGGTTGAAGAAGTTCGTGCTGGTATGGAATGTGGCCTTGCAGTCAAAGGCTATAAAGACATCAAAGTTAAAGACAAGATCGAAGTCTATGATGTTCAATTGATTAAACGGAGTCTTTAATGGCGGGTAGCCAACGCTTAAAGCGCATGGCGGATTCAGTACAACGTGAGTTGTCTGAGCTGATCCGTCAAGAGCTTAAAGATCCTCGCTTAGGTGGTCTAGTGACCATCTCTGCGGTGAAAGTCAGTGCAGACATGGGTTATGCTGAAGTTTATGTCACTGTGATGGGACGTGAACTTGGTGATGAGCAAAGTGAAGTCGCAAATAAAGAAACTTTAGATGTATTGAATAAGGCTTCTGGTTTTTTGCGTCATGAGTTGAGCCGTCGTATCAAGACACGTATTACGCCAAGATTGCGTTTCCATTACGATAAAACTAATGCCTATGGTAACTATATGTTTGGTCTGATCGCGGAAGCTGTGAAAGATCTGCCTCAACAAGGGCAAGACGATAAAGAATAAGTTCTAAAAGAAAGCCACCCTCGGGTGGCTTTTTATTTATTGAGATAATAATAAATAAGAATTATGATCCACATTAATATTCTTAAAATATGTAAACAACAGAAACATGAGTTTTAGAGTTATATGAAAGGTGTATTATGGAAATTATTATATTAATTATTGTTTGTCTAGTTTGCTTAGCTTTAGGATTTTTTATTACTAAAGTTATCTTGGGTAAAGACCTAACAACATTTCAACTGAAAGTAGAAAATTATGAAAAAATTATTGATGAGAAAATGAGTGAAATAGCTTTATTAAAGAAAAATTTTGAGATAATCCAAGATCAATATCACCAGAAAGAGATCTTTCTTCAAAAGGTCACAACAGAGCTAGAAGAAAGAAATAAAAACTTAATAGTAGTGAATAATGACTTTCAGCGGATCCAAAATGAAAAAACAGAAATAGAAATTTTAAAAAATAAGAAAGAGCAAGACTTCAGTAGTCTTAATGCTAAGTATGATGAAATGGTCAGATCGTACAACCAAAGATATGAAGATTTATTAAGCCAAAACAATGATCTGAAGTCATTGTCTACAATTCAGAAAGATACTTTAGAACGTAAAAATCAACAGTATTTGGAGTTGTCAAATGAGTTGATTGAACTTAAAACTTCATTAGAAGAAAGAGAAAAGAATTTTTCAGAACAAACGTCTAATTTTGAAAAACAAAAACTAGAGTTAACAAATCAGTTCAAGGCTCTAGCGAATGATATTCTTGATGCAAAAACAATTTCATTGCAAGAAACGAGTAAGATTGGTATTTCTGCAGTAATTAACCCATTTCAACAATCTATCGATAGTTTCAAAAAAGAAGTGCAAGAAATTCATAATAGAGAAACTATGCAACAAGGAGAACTACGCCAAGAGCTTTTCCAGTTAAAGGAGCTTAATCAAAAAATTACATTAGAAGCACATCAATTGGCAACAGCCTTAAAAGGTCAGAAAAAAACACAAGGTAATTGGGGAGAGTTAATATTAGAAAATGTTTTGGAACGTTCAGGGCTTCAATTGGGGAAAGATTTTCAGAGGGAAGTTTCTGTAACTATGGAAGAAGGGCGATTGAGACCTGATGCGATTGTGTATTTACCACAAAATAAGCATTTAATTATTGACTCAAAAGTATCATTAAATTCTTATACTCAATATATTAATTCTGATAATGAGCAAGATAGAAGAATTGCTTTAATGGAACATGTGAAAGCCATTTCGGATAGGATTAATGAATTATCAGCTAAAGAATATTATAAAATAAAAGGTATAAATTCTCCTGAAATAGTATTTATGTTTATTCCCATAGAGTCTGCTTTTGTTGAAGCTTTAAAAGCAGATGAAAGTATTTTCCAGAAGGCTCTTGAAAAAAATATTCTTGTTGCAACACCGACAACATTATTAACGAGTTTGAATATTGTTCGCCAGCTGTGGAGGTTTGAAGAACAAAATAAGCATACTGCTGCCTTGGCAAGTAAAGCTGATGCAGTTTTCCAAAAGTTAAGAGTTTTCCTTGATAGTTTTAAAGATATTAAGAAACATTTAGATAAGGCTGCTGAAACTTATCAGAAATCAGAAAATCAATTGATTAGTGGAAAAGGTAATTTATTAAAGCAGGTAAATGAATTTAAAACCTTAGCACCAGCCATTCAAGGTAATCTCCCCTCAGATTTAGTTGAGAAAGCAGAGTTGGAAATTGAATATGCACAAATTACAGAGTCATAAGATTAAGTAGATTGATAAGCTAACTTTGATTCTAGATTTATTTTATTAACGTAAGCATTATCTTATATAAAAGACCAACTATAGTTGGTCTTTCTTTTCTGTATTACGATGGTAACGTTGCCATGGTAGCGGACGATTTAAAGCTTCTGGAACATCACCACTGGTTGAACGCAAACGTAAATGAATTGCAGCTTGTGCCATTAGATTTGCTGATACTGGGGCAGTAATAAAGGCAAATAAAGTAATCAATAATTCAGCAAAACCGAAACGACCTTGAGTCGCTCCAAATACCATAGCTGCAATTAAAAAACTCCCCAAGCCTAACGTACTTGATTTAGTCGGTGCATGCAGACGCATAAATAAGTCGGGTAGGCGAATCATTCCGATGGAACCTACGAGCATAAAAAATGCACCAAAGATCAAAAAGAACGAAATGATAATCTCAAAAATTATTTGCATAACCACTCTCCTTAATCAATCACATGTCCAGTGGTAAAATAGCGAGCCAGTGCAACGGTTGAAACGAAACCGAGCATCGCCACCAATAGAGCACCTTCAAATATATTGGTACTTGCCCAGTAAATACCTAATACCACAATCAGACATGTTGCATTAAGAAAAAGAGTATCGAGTGCTAACAAGCGATCAACAACAGATGGTCCAATGATCATGCGGGTAAGACAAAGAAACATGGAAATAGTGATCGCTACTAAACTAATTGCAAGTGCATAAGGTAAAATGGTCATTTCGCTGCTCCTTCTGTAATCTTTACATCAAAGATTTCGAGCAAAGGTAGCTCATAACGATTTTTGATGTCTTGAATATCTAACTCAGCATTATCGGTACTGAGTGCATGAACTAAAATATCTCCTCGCTCTTGATCAATCCCTGCTGATACTGTACCTGGCGTCGTTGTAATGATCATTGCGAGTAGCGTATTTACTTGCTCATGTTCAGTTTCTAATGGCACGCGATACCATTTTGGATGCAACTCATCGATTGGTCCAAGCACCATTTTAGCTACACGAAAGTTGGAAATCACAATATCCCATAGCACCACAAAAAAAAGTTTGATTGCAGGTAACCAATGAATATGGGGTGTCCGTGCAATAAAAGGACTGACCAAACGTGAAACAAAGATACCTAATAGAATTGCAATAAAAATATCTGTGATGTCCAAACTATGCGACAGCATGAGCCAAGTCACAAAAATTAAAAATGACACAAAGGGGTGGGGAAACCAACGATCAAGCAAAGCACGTTTTTGCATTAGTGTTCCTCCATCGGTTTTAATTGTGTGGCATTTGGAATAGTTGGATTTGACAAAGTTTGCTCAGCAATTTGACGTTGTTTATATTCCGAAATATGTTCGCCTTGTAGCGTCGGTTTTGATATAACATCTGGAATTAATACCGCATTATGATCCTCAACCTCGCCACCATATTTAGTTTCAGGCAAATATGCTGCATCAAATGGCTGCACGCTAATGGCACGACCTTGACTATCATGTTTTAGAATCGCTTGTTGATAAAGCGCATGATTTTGAATTTGTTGTGCAGTTGAAGTTGTATAACGCTGAATTGGTGCTGCAAATACAACATAACTCATCAAACCAATCAGTAATATATAGATTGCTTTGTCATTCCGATGAGGAGCTGTATCAGGTAGTGCTTGATAAGCGGTATATGCTGGTTCTTTAGCATTTTCTTCGGGTGGACTAGCACGCCAAAAAAGGATAAAACCAACACGTGTGAATGCAATAATGCTAAGTAAGCTAACAATCAGAATAACAGCAATAATCCAACCCTGATAAGGCGTTTCAGCAGTAGCCTGTAAGATAAAAACTTTACCTAGAAAACCACTGAAAGGGGGTAAACCTGCCATCATGAGTGCAATGGTAAAATAAGTAAAAGCAGCCGCTTTTTCCTGTTTGATTTTCGGTGCAACTTTTAAATGATCTTTGAATGAACCACGTTGCGCAGTCATCCAACCACAAAACAAATAGAATGCAGCCGCAATTAGGGTGCTGTGGACTAAATAATACAATGCTGCTGACCATGCTTGGGTATTCAACATGGCAATAGCGATGAGTAATGTTCCAATCGATGACAACACCATAAAGCCAACAAAACGGCGTAAGCGTTCAGCAGCAATTGCACCGATTACACCATAGAATGAAGTAATCAAGCCAATCATTAATAAGCAGTTTTTGAAAATACTTTGTGCCATTGCATCATCAAAAACAGTACCATTGACACGTAGAATGGCATAAATACCAACTTTGGTCATAATAGTAAAAATTGCAGCAACGGGTGTGCTTGCAACAGCATAGGTTTTTGGTAGCCAAAAGCCGACAGGAAGCATTGCTGCTTTGATCCCAAATACCACAAACAGTAACAAGCCACCCGCGATTGCAAGTTTATGTTGATCGCTGTCTAAGGTTGGCATAAGGCGACTCACATCAGCCATATTTAAACTACCAACGCTGCCGTAGATCATCCCTAAACCAATCAAAAATAGCGCTGATGCGAGTAAGTTAATCGTGACGTAATGTATGCCTAGCTGGAAACGTGGTCGCCCTTGACCATGTAATAGCAATACATAAGATGCCATTAACAGGATTTCAAAAAACACGAATAAGTTAAATAAGTCACCTGTCAGGAATGCACCCGTTATACCCATTAACAAAAAATGGAACATGGTGTGGAAATAGCGCCCACGTGTATCCCAGTTATCACTTGCATACCAAATGACAGGCACTGCAAGTGCATAAGTCAGCACCAACATGAACGCAGCGAGACGATCGAGAACTAAAACAATTCCAAAAGGAGCAGACCATTCACCAAGTTGATAGACGGTAACTTGACCTGTATTGGCGATCATCAAATAACTGATTGCTGTGATTAAGCCTAGAAGTGCAGAACCTAAGCTAATGCCACGTCGCCAAGGTTGGCGCCAATCCTGTTTTAGAGAACCAGAACCAGGATTGCCTAATAAAAGTAGTAAAAAACTCGTAAATGCTGGAATTAAAATACTTAAAATAGGAGTATGAGCATGCCAAAAATTATTGAAATCAAACATTATGGCTCATCCTCACGTGGGTCATAAGTCACAGTTGCTTCTTCTTTGGAGTCAACATGATCCGTGCCCGATTCATAACGACTGCGTAAAGCAAGTTGTACAATAAAAGCGGTTGTTGCAAAACCAATCACAATCGCAGTGAGTACCAACGCTTGCGGTAACGGATCTGTTACTTTAGTTGTTTCTGTAATGATTGCAGGTGCATTAATTTGAATACGACCGACTGCAAATAAAAATAAATTTACGGCATAACCGATCATGGCCAGACCGAGTACGACAGGAAAGGTTCTGGCACGTAAAATTAAATAGATGCCTGTTGCTGTTAGAAGACCAATTCCCGAAGCGAGCAAAAATTCAATACTAACCATGTTTATTTATCTCCACTTGGAACAGGTCCTGACATACTTGAGTGACGCGAATCCCCTAAGACTGAAATTAGCAGCATTGTCGCGCCAACAACGGTCATATAAACCCCGAGATCAAATGACACAGCCGAAGCTAAATGCATTTTTCCAAATAATGGCGGTTCTATATAAATATGTGCTGTTGTTAAGAATGGGCGTGCCCAAAACCAAGCTGCAATACCCGTTAAACCTGCAATTGCTAAACCTGAGCCAATCCAAATCTCATATAAACGACCAGATTTTGCTTTGATCAGTTGTTCGGTTCTATCCTGACCTAAAACAATATATTGAATAATCAGCGCCATTGCCGTAATCAGACCTGCAATGAATCCACCCCCCGGATAGTTATGACCACGCATAAAAATGTAGATACTGACGACAAGGGCAAGGGGAAGTACCCATGAAGCTGAAATACGTAACATCAATGGTGAAGGGTTAAAACGATAAGATAAACCTTGTGTCATGGTGGTGCCATGTGCACGCATACCATCCATGAGACACAGTGCTCCTATTGCTGCAATACCCAATACTGTAATTTCACCGAAGGTATCAAAACCACGGAAATCAACAAGGATAACATTGACAACGTTTGAACCACCGCCTAATGGGAGGGATTGTTGTAAGAAGAACCATGAGATTGAATTATGTTCTCGCGTTAATATTAGCCATGTAATCCAACCAATACCGATACCACCTGCGATTGCTAAGCTTGCATCTCGCCAACGGCGTGGACGGCTCGATTCGTAAGGGGTCAACTGCGGTAATAGCGATAAGCTCATCAACAATAAAACAGTCGTAACAACGTCAACTGTGATCTGAGTGAGTGCAAGATCTGGTGCAGATAAGGTGACAAACACCATGGTGACGACAAGTCCAACAGCACCACTAATTAAAACAGCTTTAATCCGTTCGTGGTGGAACCACAACATCATCCAACAGCCCGAGAATAATGTGAGCCATAAGACCACAGCAATCCATGGAGCATGGCTAAGCTCACGTGTGCCAGTTGTTAATCCCTGATTGAATAAGGGTAAACCCACCATGATGATGCTAAAGAAAACAATCCAAAGAAGATAACTTTGTAGAGAACCTGTTTCAGTCTTTTGTTTGATTTTTCGACTAGTAAGTAAGAGATGCTTCAGGAATGATTCAAATAAAAGTTTGCCTTGGAATTTACCTAAATAAGGGTCTAAGTCAATTTTACGTAAATGCTGATTTTTAATGAGGTTAAAGTAAAATAAACCACCACCCATTAATGCAACTAGACTCATGATTAAAGGTGCATTAATACCGTGCCAAATCGCTAAATGAACACCCTCAAATTCAGGTTGAGCCAAACTTGCGCGCGTTACACTATTCACGACTGTTCCAGCCAATAGTGCAGGCAGAATGCCGACCAGAATACATAATGTCGCTAATATAATCGCAGGTAAGCGCATTCCAAGAGGTGGTTCGTGTGCATCTTTATTAGGAACGTGTTTACCAAGCCCACCATCAAAGAACACGCCATGTACCAAGCGAATAGAATAAGTAACAGCAAAAATACCGGATAAAGTTGCCACGATCGCTGCAATTATCATTACTGGACCTGATAGGTTTGCCAGTAATTCCGTAAAAAACATCTCTTTGGAAATAAAGCCATTGGTTAGCGGTACACCAGCCATCGAAGCAGCGGTGATCATGGTTAAAGTACCTGTGAACGGAAGAAGTTGCCAGATACCACTGAGCTTACGTAAATCACGTGTTCCTGTTTCATGATCAATAATGCCTGCAATCATGAAAAGAGCAGCTTTGAATGTTGCATGATTAATGATATGAAAGATTGCTGCTGCAACAGCGAGTGGTGAACCGATGCCGAGTAAACAAACAATCAAACCTAAATGACTGATGGTTGAATAAGCTAAAAGCCCTTTGAGATCTTCTTTAAATATGGCGAAACCCGCTGCCATACATAAAGTGAATAAACCGACGAAAGTTACGATATTGTGGTACAACGCTGCCCCAATAAAGAGTGGCGCTAAGCGGGCTAATAAAAATATACCTGCTTTCACCATCGTAGCTGAATGGAGATAGGCTGAAACAGGCGTAGGTGCTGCCATTGCATTTGGCAACCAAAAGTGAAATGGGAATTGCGCACTTTTGGTAAATGCACCTAGTAAAATGAGCAGTAGAGTGGGTACAAACAGTTGATGCTGTTGAATAGACTCTTTGATTAACACCAATTGGTCAATCTGGTAAGTACCTGTCATCTGTCCTAAGAGGACAAAGCCCCCTAGCATCGCCAAACCGCCCATCCCTGTGATCGTGAGTGCCATACGCGCACCACGTTGGGCGGCATCATATTGACTCCAATAGCCCACGAGCAAGAATGAAGAAATACTGGTCAGTTCCCAAAATACCAGTAAGATAATCAAATTGTTGGAAAGTGAAATCCCAAGCATCGCTGCCATGAATAGCATGAGCAACTGATACAGTTTACTGAGTGAGTTTTTGGGGCTGAGATAATAATAGGCATAAATATAAATCAGTGTGCCGATCCCACTAATGAGTAAACCGAACAATAATCCTAATGCATCAAGGCGAAAACTAAGATTGATGCCCAGTTGTGGAAGCCATTCCCAACTCTGTTGCAGGGCATTACCCTGTAAAACCGTTTCAGCTTGGCTAAGCAGTAAAATAAAACAACTCAGGCTAATGCCAATTGCTCCAATTGCCGTCATACCCCGTGAAATACGTTGCAATTGTGAGACAAGGGTTGTGCCAAGTATGAGAGGTAATAAAATAATAATCGGTAGCACACTGGTATCCATGTCGATGATTTAGGTCGAGAGAGACCTAATGGTGGATTTTCTTCCAAGACTTAAGGCGTTCAAAGAGAAAGCCAAAGTTTCAAGTCTCGAAACCCAATCAAGTTAACGGAAAGAGCAAGTTGTATTGCACAACTTGAAAGTAAAAAATGAATTTTATTTTACTATAAAAAATCAACAAAAATCTGATGTTATTACATGAAACTAACAACATCTTTGTCGCTAAAACTTGTCTATCAACGTTTTTTGTTCGCTATTTAATTGAATATTTTCCATTCGATTATCTGTATACAGAAGAGGGATATAGATCTGGTCTTGGATCAAATGCGTATCCCTACAATCTAGTGTTTCAGTACAGAACACCTATTTAAAAGAAAAAATTGACCTCTAGTTTATAAGGATTAATGATGCAATCAATCTTAAAGCCCAATATCAAATTGATCTCTCTTGAGGGGTATCATCAATTTTAAGTAGATGAAGCAAATGACTCTTTTCTTGTTCATCAAGCGCTTGGATTTGATGAAAGAGTTCATCAACTTTACTGACCAAATTTTCTGATTCTAATAAGTGTTGATTCTGCTGCAAGAGAATGCTTTCTGATTGACTTAATTCATTATAGAGTTGTGAAAGTTGTTGTTGAGATTTCTCAAGATTAATCTCATAAATTTCTTTATCACCTAACCTGAAGCATTGATATTCTAAAGCATGTTCTAATAATTCATCGCGATTACCTGAAGCAATAATTTGTAGTCTTGGAAATGCTTGATGCAAACGCTCTAAAATTTCAGCACTCATATTTTGATCTAACTGATGCTCAATTTGATCAATTAATAATATGCCTTCACCTTCTAAACATGGGTCGAAACAATGTGGATTAAGCAAGCATAAACGACGTGTAATGTCACCGACCAATGCAATCCATGATTTAAGAGAGGCCGATAATTGCTGAAAGGGAATGGTCTGATCTTTGTAACGCACCATTAATTGAAGTTTAGGAATATATTGAATATAGATATCATTCAATTCTGGAAAGATGGTATGTAAGCTTTTTTTCAGCGCATATAAATTAGGTGCTGAAAGTTGTTTAGGATGATTCATCAGTTCTTGTTGTAATTGCTGTAAAACCTCTGATTGATTCTGCTGACTGAAATCGTTGCCAATAAGACGTCTGACGATATGGGCAGAGTGAGCATTTTCAACATCACTAATTTCCCGTAGCCACTCAAAGAAACGCGCAAAAGTTGTGTATGGAATCGCTGTTAAATCGTAGGCAGCAATATCTTGTAGTGTTCCTGGTGCATTCTTGCTTTGTAAATTAACCTCTTGTACAAAGCGTTCGGCAGGATAATACGCAATTAACGGTAATCCAAATAATGGATCTTGAAGACTGGTTTTTTGGTATAGCGATACCATTTGATCAAGTTGCTGCGTTTCAACTTGGCTAATTCCAATGCCTTGACTGTTAAACGTTTTAAATAACTTCCAACTACAATTCTGAGTGTCAGTCGTTTGTGCAGAGCTACTTTCTGGTAGATGATGAGTTAATTCACTGCTCATTCTAACTTGGACTTGAACTTTGGCTTGTAAGCGTGTCAACAAAATATCTTGATCAGCAATCACGACACCTGCGGTACGAATATCTTTATAACGTGCGGAAAACCACGTTAAGGCTTGATAGATATTTTTTAAAATTGTAGTTTTGCCTGTAGCTTGCTCACCTAAAATAAGTGTAATTGGACGTTGAGTCGGTTGAAATTCAATGGTTAAGTCGCGAAACATGCCAACATGTTTAAATAGCACTGATTCAAGTTGCATAAGCTCTCCCTGAACATAAGCGCTTTAACCTACGGACTGGCGAAGACTTGAGGGAGCGCCCCGTTTTAATTGTTGTATTAAATCGTAAAGATGATGAATATTTAAACTTACTTTAGCACGAGTACAGGCAACATAAAGTAGTCTTAATTCCTCATCTGTAATTTTATGTTCTAGGCCATTTATTTTAAATTGGTAATCATCTTCGATATGCACACGATTCCATTCCAAGCCTTTGGCTTTGTGTGCAGTTGAAATAACATAATCTGCTTGTTCAATCGGCGTGATTTTGGCAAGTGCTTTCTTGAGTGGCTCAGTACCATGATCATCGACCAGCTTCACTAAAGGTTTGATATCGCTCCCGTCATTGGTTTCGCAATATTCATGCACATCATGCCATGAATTAAACCAAGCCAGTTCAGGCACATCAGTGATTCGTTTGCCTTGTTTGAGTAAACTAGCGGCATCCACAAAACGACTGAGTTTCTGATGATCAGCTTGTAAGCTGACTTTGTCGCCATGCACTAAACCCGAAAGTAGGAGTTCCATTGCACGTGCATTGGTACGACATAAAATGGCATCGCGCATTTTGGTATGGGGTTTATTCACCACACTCGATTTAACATTTGGATTGCCCAATAGTGGAACAGTTTCGTTTAATGCACCAAGCAGACTATTGGCAACATCAGCAATCGCATCACCAAAACGGAAAGAGGTCGTTAAACGGCTTTCATGCAATGGCATTTGCTGCATAGCATTGACCGCGCCACGCCAAGCATAGATTTGCTGATGTGCATCACCGACATAAATCACTTGTGTGCTTTTTTGACGTAGTAAAATACCCAACATGAGTGGATCAGCATCCTGAGCTTCATCAAACAAAACATAATCTGTTGGAATATTGGGTTCTGATAATGCCCAAAGTTTGAGGTAAATATCGTGACCAATCCCTGCTTGATGGTTTTGATCAATTGACTCTAACCAACGGCGTTCAACTGCTGGATATAAGTGCTGTTGTAACGATTCAATATCATCTTGATGCAACCAGCTTGGTGCTTGAATATGGCGAGGGGCAGGGTATTGTGAGCTAGTCGAGCAGAAATAGCTGACCGCATTGGCAACCAAACTCGCCAAGCGGCTTGGCATCAGCACATATTTTTCATAACGTCCGCCCATGAGACGACGAAGTGTGATTGGTTCTAAACGATATTCTTTAGCGATAAAGCTTGGGCTGAGACGGGGCAGGCGTAATTTATCAGTCACGCCACGCGGTACGCTGCGGAAAGCAAGCGAGTGAAAGGTACGACAATTTACATTGCCATGAAACTTGTTTTGCGCTTCGGACGCAATCGCTTTGTTAAATGCCAGATACATACCACGCCGTTCGGGCATGGCATCACTGATCATTTGTAAAGTCGTGGTTTTACCTGTGCCAGCATAGGCAATTACTTTAAAGGACTGACCTAAACGAGCGTTATCTATTGCAATCGCTTGCTCATAGGTAGCTTTGGGTTTCTCGATATTCGACACAGGCGAGGTTTACGCTTCTTGACTACGATTGGCTTTTTCAACCAAGCCAGATAGACCTTGGCGACGAGCAAGTTCATGAAGGACTTCTTGTGGATCAAGGTCGAAATAGCCGAGCATGACAATAGTGTGGAACCATAAATCTGCAACTTCATAAATCAGATCATGCTTATTTTCTAAAGAAGCATGTGCTGCATAATCTTTGGCTGCAATAATGCTTTCGATGCTTTCTTCGCCGACTTTTTCTAAAATTTTATTGATGCCTTTTTTGTATAGGCTGGCAACATAAGAATTATCTGCTTCAGCTTTTTTGCGTTCTTGCATCAAACGACCTAAGTGACTGAGTACGTCGACTTGTTCAGCCTGACCATGATCGTGTGCTTCGACTTTCGCAGATGCGCCGTAAATTGCAGTCGGATCTTTCAGTTGAGCATCAACAATTTCCCAACCTTGAGGGGTGAGTTTGCGATAGAAGCAAGACTCACGACCTGTATGGCAAGCAATACCACCATGCTGTTCAATTTGTAGGATGATGACATCAGCATCGCAATCCAAACGAATTTCATGCACTGTTTGAAAGTGCCCTGATTCTTCGCCTTTGTGCCACAATTTTTGACGTGAACGTGAGTAATACACGGCTTGATTTTTTTCAGCCGTCAGTTGTAATGCTTCACGATTCATCCACGCAACCATTAACACTCGACCAGTCTGATGATGTTGTGCAATGGCAGGAATAAGACCATTGGAATCAAATTTAACTTCATCTAACCAGTTTGACATGAGTGAAAAATCCATTGAGTGGAAAGCCGTTAGTGTAGCGTTTGTAACTAGGGTTGGCTATGCTTGTTGGGTAAAAAATGCTTCAGGGGCTGGGTTGGATATAAGTACCCATGAGTTGTTTATTTTCTATTTCGAGAAAGGGTAATGCAGAAGCAACAATGATCAGCATCCCCCAAGGATAGCTTGACCAGAACCAAGCATCAACTAAAAAATAAGCACCTGTGATATAAAGCCAAATGTTTAAAATTCGAGGCAAATATGTTTGATGGATCAACAGAAGAAATACAAAGGGCAAGCTGTCCCATAAGATCACCCATGGAAATTGAGGACTAATAATCAATCTTCCTAAAAGATTGAGGATTTTGGATTTACTTGCCATTCAAGGAGATGATAGTGGAAATTTAGAAAACAAAATATATTAAAAATGCTAGGGAGTAAGAACCAGCAACCTTTACGAATCGCCTTTCCTTTACTCTGCCGATACAATGCCCATAGAAAACTATATTTCATGTCTAACCTTGTTTTTATTGATGAATTTTAATTTTTTAAGTATTGAGATAGTTTGAGATTTCAATCAGGTTTTGATCAGGGTCACGAAGATAAACTGAGACAATTTTACCTACAGCACCTGTTCTCTGTATTGGCCCTTCAACAATCTTAATATTAAGCTGTTGTAGATGTTTAATCACCTCTTCTAATTGCGTTTCTGCAATAAAACATAAATCTGCAGAACCTACGGTTGGATGATATGCTTTAGGTTCAAATTCTTTGCCAACTTGATGTAGATTGATTTTTTGATTGCCGAATTGCAGTGCTTTGCGGTTTTCACCAAAAGTAATCACTTCAAAATTCAGGGCAGACTGATAAAACTGACAAGTTGTTTCAATACTAGCGACTGTCAGAACTAAATGATCTAAATAACTTATTTTCATTTTAATTCAAATCCTATTTTTACGCTTAGTCATATTCAGGTAGTGATTGATTGTTTTGAATTAACGCATTTTCATTGTGTGGGTATGTCGCAATCTGTTGATAGCTCATTTGTTCGAACATACCCTTTTTTAAACCTGAAATGGTGATTGCCATTTCTTTACGGAAATAGGGAATCTGGTACATCCAAGGGAAAACCAGATCACGTAAACCGCCTGCCCACCAGTGATCAGATTGATAAAGTGGTGTGAGCAAACGACTGAGGAATTGATAAAACTGGGTCGAGGAACGACGCTGTTGGTGATAGTGTTGCCATAATATCGACCAGTCAATTTGTTGATTTTTCTGAGCAGTTTGTAATGATTGGGAAAAAGCCCACGCATCCAAAAGTGCCATATTTGCCCCTTGCCCGAGTTGTGGGCTCATGGCATGTGCAGCATCACCACATCACGATACTGTGCCGAGAGCCACAGTGGTTGATTTTGTTCATCTAATAAAAGCTGTGGGTAGGGCGGTGAATCCCCAAGCCATACAGATTTGGGGCTGCTTGATGGTAATGGTTATTGACCAAAAGTTATTTATTGGCGAGTTGCCCTTCAAGTCCTGTCACTTTTGCACCCAGTTTGAGGGCTTCATCTAATACGCCAAGACGTTCAAAAACGGCTAAGCCCGCAGGTTGTAGCAATAAAACAGCACCAACAGGAGAGAGTCTGTCAATTTGTTCAAAAGTCGTAACGTAATGACCTTCTCGCTCAAGAAGAATCGCCGTTGTAAGTCCTGCCGTCCCTGCACCAATAATGGCAAAATGAGGTATTTTCATTAGTAATGAAAATTCACACCCAAAGAGGCATAGCCATATTTACGATCTAAACGTGAAGCAGTCACCCCGTTATAAAGAAAGGGGATATTACCTACAAAATTGCGTTTAAATAAATAACCTTCAACGAAAGGCGTAATATTCGGTGTAACGTCGTAACTAAAACGTGCGGAAAAAGTATGATTATCTTTCAATGCACTATTGCCAAAATGATTGACGCGATCATCAATGTCATTACGCCATAAACGCTGATATTGATAAGCAAGCTGACTTTCAAATTGTTGATAGCGCCAATTCCATGAACCTCCAATAACGGCGTAATAAGCATCGTAATTTAAATCTTTATCGACATCCAGATTGAAATCGGATGCTGAACCTGAAATATTGAGTTCATTAATAATCGCATTGTCAAGCTGGCACGGTTCAGCTAGAGAACCAGTGTAATGGTTGTTTTTATTAATATTCAAGTTGACTAAACAACCCTGATATTTCGCTTGGGTCTTTAAGCTGTCAACTTTCACTTTGCTATAGCCTGTACTGACATACGCATTGAGTTGATTCATAGGATCCAGTTTTCTTGAAAAAATTGCATCAACCTGTAGCTGTATATCAGATGGATCATTGACCCGAACATAATTAAAGGTTCTGTTGTTGATGGTTGTCGGTGTTGTTTTCTTGAGCTGATCTGCGTAGTTGCCCCATAAGCTAAAACGTAAATCCAGAAAATCGTTTTTCTGTAGATTTAAATTTGGGGTATAGGTTGTGGCAACCAACCAACTTTGTAATTTATTGGTATCTTTTGAATAATCAATTTCACGCTGCCAAAAACCAGCTTCTAGTTCAAGATTTGGATAAAGTTGATATTTACCAACGATATGTCCACCTAAATAATCACCTGCATTTTCTGAAGTTGCACCTTCTTTGGCACGGACATCGAACAGGTCAATGGTTTTATTGACGGCATCAATGGCAACATCTACATTCAAGGGTTGTGTTTTTCCTGAAAGTGAGTTGGCTTGCAGGAACATATCATTCGGTGCAGCGTGGAGCAATGATGGAGAGAGGAGAAGTATTGAAGCTGATAGTAAATTTAAATGTTTCATTATGATCCCATTAAATAGACAATAAAAAAAGAGCCACTATGAAAGCAGCTCTCTTTGTTTAATCATAAAGTTATTCAACCGTAACTTTAGCGCTTGTGCCGTAACCTGTTATAGATTTACTCAATACAGATACAGTGTATTTTGTTGCAAAAGACTTAGATGTCGCTGCAATGATTTGCCCCTCACTTGGTGCTACCACAGCTGTAACCGTTGCTGTGCCTTTTTCACTGTTAAATTTGTTCAGTGAGCTGACTAAGCTAGCAGAGATTTTACCTAAAGTTGTGCTATTTAAAGCAATTTGACCGTTGGACAATACATCAATATCAGTACCTAACGTAAGGTTGGTATTGAGTTCAGAAGTAGTTGATGTAATACCTACGGTAGAGCCTTTTGGTAATGTTGCTGCCGTCAATGTACCATTGGTATATGTTAGGTTGAGCTGATTAGCAGAAATGAGTAACGCTTTGGTTGCTGTTTCAACTTTTAATGCTGCGGCAACAGCTTGATTTGAAGACTTATAACTATCACTTGCAACAAGAGGTACGAGCAGATTGTTCAGGCTTGAGACTTTAATTGGAGTGATTAATGATGCTGCTAATTGGTCGAGTGTATAGCTTGTGCCTTGTAAACCAAGACCATTCAATAGTAAATAATTTGTAAACTTATTTGCTTCAGTAATGGTTTCAGTCGGTACAACAATGCCTGTTTTATCTTCAATGACAGCGATAGCACCAGTTAATTTATCAGTTGCCGCACCACCAGTTGTTGCTGCTTCAGCGATATCTTTGAGAGCAGATTCAATCGCAGTTCTATCCGTTGCCAAGACTTGGCTTAATGCCTGAATCAGATTGACAGTAGTACTGTCATTTTTCTCGGTCAGAATTTTTTCTTGTGCAGCTGTTTTTAATGCTGCCGCAGAGCTAATTTGTGTTGCAGGAAGTACAGCGAGTGTGGTTTCTACCGTTTTTACATTGGCTGCAATGCTAGCACTGGTTAAGGCAGCAAGGTTAGTTGCAACGTTATCAATATTGCTCTGAAGACTAGCAGGAAGTTTTGCTTTTACATCAGCATCTTTGACAGTAGCCTGAATAATCGCATTAATTGTATTGGTATTACCTAAATCAACAGTGGTTGTACTTGATGTTAATTGACTGATTAATGCAGCGGTGATTGCTTTTTGAGCAATAGTGCTGGTTAAACTACCATCTGTATTTAGTGTTGTAACCGCTGTGCTGATTTGTTCATTCAGTTGTTGAATAGCTGTGGTTTTAGCTAATAATGCAGCACTGTTTAATGGGTCAGCAGTTAGTAAATTTGTTCCCGGTAAACCTAAAGCCGTTGCAATAGCTGCTGCCTTATCTGCACCTACCGTTGCAACGAGGGTTGTGATTGGCGTAACAACAACATCGATACCTTGAGTATCTGTCAGAGAAATTTTTGGTGCTTGTAGTGTAGCTGTAAATGGCAGACCTGTAGTCGTATCCTGTCCACCTGTCACTTTCAATGCGCTTGCAGTACATCCTTGTGGGAAAGTAAATACCCCATTTTCATCTGTAGTCGCAGTTTTACCCTTACATGCAGTTGCTTCATCAGTAAATGTAACGGTTGCATTGGCAATAGGACCATCTACCACACGTCCTGTCAGTGTTGCTGCCGCTGGAGGGTTACCTCCAGATGATCCCCCATTGCCTCCACCACAAGCTGTAAGTAAAAGGGCTGAAGAAACGGATAAAGTCAGCAAGCTCAATGACAGTTTTTTTGATTTAAACATTATATTATTCCCCGAATATCGGTATTTTAATTGATTCCTGCGTAGTTATAGCAAAGTTTTATAGATGTGATAATGACTTTTTTAAATTTTTTAAGTAAAAATGTATCAATATAAGACATAATAAACAGCTTGTTTAGGGTCTGTTGACATTTACTGTTCATAATTAACCCTATAAAGGTAGCCATAAAAATATACAGGCTAAAGCAACAGAACTTTGATAATTTCTTTTGAGCTTGTCATATCGAGTAGCTATTCCTCTAA